>JBGQNR010000083.1:0-22667 GCA_041501225.1 Acidobacteriota bacterium | reverse complement strand
GACGGAGATGGTGATGCCGGGCGACAACGTGAACCTGACGATCAAGTTGATCACGCCGATCGCGATGGAGAAGGGGTTGCGGTTCGCGATCCGCGAAGGCGGCCATACGGTGGGCGCCGGAACCATTGCGGAAATTCTGGAATAACGCAGAGAACTTATGCTTAACGAAAAAATCAGGATACGGCTAAAGGCCTACGATTACAGGGTGCTGGACCAGTCGACGTCGGAAATCGTGGATATCGCCAAGCGGACAGGATCTCGCGTTTCAGGTCCGATTCCGCTGCCCACGGTAAAGAACAAGTTTTGCGTGCTGCGCTCTCCGCATGTCGACAAGAAGTCGCGGGAGCAGTTCGAAATCCGGACGCACAAACGTCTGGTGGATATTCTCGAACCCACGCCGCAGACGGTCGACGCCCTGATGAAGCTCGATCTGCCGGCGGCGATCGACGTGGAAATCAAGGCCTTTGGAACGGAACATAAGTAGGTTTTTACAGAAAGGAAGGGCACGATTGATTGACGATTGACGATGGACGATGGACGATTTGGGATTCCAGTCGTCAATCGTCCATCGTCAATCGCCAATTCAAAGCCCCGTGACGCTCATGGTGGATGGACTTATCGGAGTCAAGGTGGGGATGACTCAGGTCTTCGAAGAGGACGGCAAAGTCGTCCCGGCGACGGTAATCAAGACCGGTCCCTGCATCGTTGTCCAGAAAAAGGTCAAGGAAAAGGACGGCTACGACGCCCTGCAGTTGGGGCTGGTGGAGTTTATTCGCCCTTCGCGGGTGAAGAAGCCACGCGCCGGCCACTTCAAGAAGGCGGATGTACCCCCGGTCCGGATCTTGCGCGAGTTCGCGTTTGACGACGGCGCCGAGCCGCTCAAGGTGGGCGACCAGATCCTGGTAAACCAGGTATTTCGGCTGGAAGACAAGGTGGACGTCGTGGGCACCAGCAAGGGGCGCGGATTCGCCGGTGTGATCAAGCGGCATCACTTCGCCGGCGGCGCGGCGACTCACGGCTCCATGTTTCACCGCGCTCCCGGGTCCATCGGTGCATCGGCCTTCCCGAGCCGGGTGCTGCCGGGAATGCGTGCGGCAGGGCATATGGGCAACGCGCGCGTGACCATGCAGAACCTGCGCGTCGTGCGTGTCCAGGACCAGGAGAATCTGCTGGTCGTAAAAGGCGCGGTTCCCGGTCGGAACGGCGGATACGTGATCGTAACCAAGGCATAGATGAAAGATCCCCGCTGCAGCACCGGGCGGGAACTCGAGGTTCAGGAATGGCTGAGATTGAAGTAAAAAACCTCGCGCATGAGGTAGTCGGGAAGCTGGAGCTCAAAGACGAGGTCTTCAAGGCTGCGCTGAACACGCCCCTTATCTGGGAGGCAGTCAAGCATTATCAGGACTCATTGCGCGCGGGAACTGCGGCTACCAAGACCCGGGGCATGGTTAGCGGCAGCGGCAAGAAGCTCTGGCGTCAAAAGGGAACGGGACGGGCCCGTATCGGCAGCATTCGCAGCCCGCTGTGGCGCCACGGCGGCACAGTTCACGGCCCTCAGCCGCGAAGTTATGTTTACGCTTTTCCGCGCAAAAAGCTGCGCGGGGCGATGCGATCCGCATTGTCGGCAAGGTTTAGCGAAAACTGCCTGGCAGTCATCGACGGGTTCCAGCTCGAGAGCCATAAGACCAAAGATTTGGTGAAAGCGCTCAAGAGCTTCGGCGGCGACCGCAAGATTCTTCTCGTCGACTCCGGCGTGAATCGCAATCTGGCGCTTTCTGCACGCAACCTTCCCAAGATCAAGCTTGTGCCGGATCAGGGGGTCAACATTCACGATGTGGTCAATCACGAGGTGCTCATCTTCTCGAAGGAAGCAATTCTGCAGGTCCAGGAGGTACTGAGCCGATGACAAAGAGAGCACACAGCGTCCTGCGGCTGCCTGTAATCACCGAGAAGAGCACTTTCCAGAAGGAAAAGAATCAGACTTTGACTTTCAAGGTGGCGGGCGACGCGAACAAGATCGAAATCAAGGCCGCGGTCGAGAAGATCTTCAAAGTGAAGGTCGCCAGCGTCCGCACCGCCAACTTTCACGGAAAAATCCGGCGTCAGGGGCGTTACGCGGGCCACAGGTCCGATTGGAAGAAGGCCTATGTGACGTTGAAAAAGGGCGAAAAGATGTTTGAATTCTCCGAGGCGCTTTAGTCTCGGCAGGAGCAGCTCGAATCATGGCAATCAAAACATACCGGCCCACTTCACCGGCGATCCGGTTCCGGACGACCATTGACAACAAGGAGCTTTCCACCGAGCGCCCGCTGAAACGGCTGACGGAATCGAAGCGGAGAATCTCCGGGCGGAATAACAAAGGACATCTGACCATCCGGCATCGGGGCGGGGCGCACAAGCGTTTGTTCCGGACGATTGATTTTCTGCGGGATAAGCGCGACATTCCGGCTCACGTTACCTCGCTCGAATACGATCCGAATCGGTCGGCGCGCATCGCTCTCCTGACCTATGCGGACGGCGAAAAGCGCTACATCCTGGCCCCCAACGGGCTCAAGGTGGGCGCATCGGTAGTTGCAGGTGATGGAGCCGACATCCTGATCGGCAATGCATTGCCGCTCAAGAACATCCCTTTGGGTACGATGATTCACAACATCGAGCTCAAGAAGGGCAAGGGCGGGCAAATGGCTCGTTCAGCTGGAGTTGCAGCCCAGCTTCTGGCCAAGGAAGCCGGCTATGCGCAGATCAAGATGCCCTCGGGTGAGACGCGCATGGTGCACTTGGACTGCTACGCCACCATCGGGCAGGTAGGAAATCTGGACCACGAGAACATTTCCATCGGCAAGGCGGGGCGATCGCGCTGGCTGGGCTGGCGGCCGACCGTTCGCGGCGTAGCCATGAACCCGATTGACCACCCGCACGGCGGCGGTGAGGGGAAAACTTCGGGCGGGCGGCATCCGGTCAGCCCCTGGGGATTGCCCACCAAGGGATACAAGACGCGGAATAACAAGCGAACCCAGCGCTTCATTATTAAGCGCCGGGGCAAGAGATAAGCGGAGCAACGCATGGCAAGATCAGTAAGCAAGGGCCCATTCGTGGATGATCATCTAATGAAGAAAGTGCGCGCTGCCAGCGGAGCCGGCGGACGCACGGTGATCAAGACCTGGTCGAGGCGCTCAACCATCACACCGGAAATGGTGGGAGCCACAATCGCGGTGCACAATGGCAAGAAGTTCATCCCGATTTATATTTCGGAGAACATGGTGAGCCACAAGCTGGGCGAGTTTGCGCCCACACGCGTATTCAAAGGGCACACCACCAAGGTCGCTGAGAAGGCGGTCGCGGTCAAAACTTAGGGCAAGGGCGGACCGTTTCGTCCCCCGTCGCAACGGGGAAGCGCGCGGTCTTGGGAATCGACAGGAGGAGGGGCAGGGTGCGCGGTAAAGGCCCGGCGGCAGCGGCTCCCAGGGAGCGGCACCGCGGGATGGACACCGAGCACAAGCCACTGGATTCGATATGGAAGCAAGGGCGACAGGAAAATACTTGAAGGGATCGCCGCAGAAGGCTCGTTTGGTGATCGACCTTATTCGCGGCCGGCGGGTGCAGGAAGCGCTGGCGATCCTGAGGTTCACGAAGAAGCGCGCCACGCAGCCCATTGAAAAGGTATTGCTCTCGGCGGTGGCGAACGCCAAGGAGAAAAACGCAACGGCGGACGTTGATTCATTCATCGTGGATCGTGCGGTGGTGGATTCGGGCCCGACCAAGTATCGGCGCCGGGTGCGCCCTGCTCCCATGGGACGGGCCTACCGGCAGCAGCGCCGATATAAGCACATCACAATCACGATCAAGGGCAAGGACATCGAGGAGTAAGGAGGCACCTTGGGTCAGAAAGTTCATCCTTACGGTTTCAGGCTTGGAGTTAACCGGACGTGGCGTTCGCGCTGGTTCGCGCGCAAAGACTACGGCGCTCTTCTTCACGAAGACCTCGGTCTGAAGGTCATGTTGAAGAAGAAATTCGCCCATGCCGGTGTGTCGCGCGTCGAGGTCGAGAGAGCTGCCAACAAGCTCACGATCATCATTTTCACTTCGCGCCCCGGCATCATCGTAGGAAAGAAGGGGACGGAGATCGAAAAGCTGAAGAAGGACCTGCAGGTCCTCACCGGCCGCGATATCAATCTCAAGATTCAGGAAGTGAACAAGCCCGAGCTGGATGCGCAGCTGGTTGCCGAAGGCATTGCCCAGCAGCTGGAGAAGCGCATCGCTTTCCGTCGCGCCATGCGCCGGGCCGTCGACAGCACCCTGCGCTTCGGCGCCAAGGGGATCAAGGTGCGCACAAGCGGCCGCCTGAACGGCGCGGAAATCGCCCGGACGGAATGGTACCTGCACGGCCAGCTCCCTTTGCACACGATCCGTGCCGACATCGATTACGGTTTCGCCGAGGCCCGAACCACCTATGGCCAGATCGGAGTCAAGGTGTGGATTTATAAAGGCGAAGTGTTCGAGATGCAGAAGCCTGAGCTCGGGCGGTGAATTGTTAGCAGGAGTAGAAGTCCATGTTGATGCCCAAAAAGGTCAAGTTCAGAAAACAGCAAAAGGGCAAGCGCCGGGGTAAGGCTTGGCGCGGCTCCGAGGTCACCTTCGGAGATTACGGCCTGAAGGCGATGGAGTCCGGGTGGGTCTCGGACCGGCAGATTGAAGCGGGACGCGTCGCGATCACGCGCTTCATCAAGCGCGGCGGCAAGATCTGGATCCGTGTGTTCCCCGACAAGCCGATCACCAAGAAGCCGGCGGAAACGCGCATGGGCAAGGGCAAAGGCGCTCCGGAAGGCTGGGTCGCCGTTGTCCGTCCGGGCAAGATCATCTATGAGATGGAAGGCATTGAAGAAAGCGTCGCGCATGAGGCTTTGCGACTGGCGGCGCACAAGATGTCCATTAAAACCAAGTTCGTAAAACGTTTCGGCATGGAGGAGGCATGAAAGCTTCCCAGATGAGAGACATGTCCAGGGAGGACCTGGTACTGGAAGAGGCCGCGTTGCGCGAGCAACTCTTTAAACTCCGCTTCCAGGCGGCGACCGGGCAGCTTGAAACCGCTTCGCGCGTGAAGGGTGTGCGCAGAGATATCGCTCGCATCCAGACGATTCTCCATGAAATGGAACTGGCAGATCAAGCCAAGAAGCAAGGGGCAGGGAAATGATGAGTACGGAGCAACAGAAGCGGGGCATCCGGCATACCCAGGTTGGCACGGTCACAAGCACGGCGATGCAGAAGACTGTCAAGGTTGAAGTGGATCGACTCGTTCAGCACCCGCTCTACAAAAAGACTTTGCGGAAGACATCGACCTTCCTGGCCCATGATGAGAAAGGTTCCTGCCATGTCGGGGACCGGGTGCGCATCATGGAGACCCGCCCCTTGAGCGCGAGAAAAAGGTGGCGTGTGACGGAAATCCTGTCCAAAGCTACATAAGCCGGGGGAAATCGGATGGAGGAGCAACGGAATCCGAAGGCGGGATACGCAGCCGCAACAGGTGAGGTAAAGCAGCCATGATACAGATGCGAACCATTTTGGAGGTGGCGGACAATTCAGGAGCTCGAAAAATCTCCTGCATCCTGCCACTCGGAAACCAGGTCGGACACGTCGCCACCCTGGGGGACATCATTACCGCCAACGTCAAGGAGGCAACTCCGGACGGCACGGTCAAGAAAGGCCAGGTTGTGAAGGCCGTGGTTGTGCGCTGCCGGAAAGAACACCGGCGCAAGGACGGCACCTACATCCGCTTTGATGACAACGCAGCCGTGCTAATAAATGATCAGAAAGAACCCATTGGCACGCGCGTTTTCGGCCCCGTCAGCCGCGAACTCAGGGACAAGAACTTCCTGAAGATCGTGTCGCTGGCTCCGGAAGTGATTTAGTGCGGTCGAGCGAGGATCGGAATTAATGAACAAGGTACATATCAAGAAGAACGATCAGGTCCACGTGATGTCAGGCAAGGACCGAGGCAAGACAGGCAAGGTGCTCAAGGTATTTCCGGACAAACACCGGGCAATCGTGGAAGGGCTGAACTTCGTCCAGAAACACACCCGGCCGAATCCGCAGAAAAACATCAAGGGGGGCATTCTCCCCAAAGAGGCCTCGATCCACCTTTCGAACCTGATGGTAGTCTGCAAGCGCTGCAACAAGCACGCGCGCGTCGGATTCAGCGTGATGCAGGATGGCCGCAAGGTCAGGGTCTGCAAAAAGTGCAACGAGTTATTGGATGAATAAAGGGCATATCCAGTCATGAGTAGATTGCGTGAGTTCTACAAGAAAGAGGCAGTGCCTGCCCTGACGCGGCAGTTCAGCTACAAAAACGTCATGGCGGTGCCCCGGCTGGTGAAAATCAACGTGAACATGGGCTTGGGCGAAGCGATTGCCAACGCCAAGATCCTGGACACGGCTGCCGAAGAGCTGGCCACGATCACCGGACAGCGTCCTGTGATCACCAAAGCGAAGAAATCGATCGCCGCCTTCAAACTGCGCCAGGGCATGCCGATCGGCGTGACCGTCACGCTGCGCGGCGACCGCATGTACGAGTTTTTGGATCGGCTGGTCAGCACTGCGCTGCCCCGGGTCCGCGACTTCCGCGGGGTTTCGACCCGCTCCTTTGACGGGCGCGGCAACTATACCCTCGGATTGCGCGACCAGTTGCTCTTCCCCGAGGTCGATTACGGCAAGGTTGAAAAGGCGCGCGGCATGAACATCACCATCGTGACCACAGCCGGTACCGATGATGAAGCCCATGCATTATTGAGCCTGATGGGCATGCCATTTGCAAAAAAGGAACAGTAGTCTTATGTATTCAGGCAGTGCGCTGCCTGATGAGGAGTCATTGTGGCAAAAACTTGCTTGAGGGCAAAAGCCAGGCAGGAACCCAAATTCAAGGTACGGGCCCACAATCGCTGCCAGCGTTGCGGCCGTTCCCGAGGAGTTTATCGCAAATTCCAGCTCTGTCGCATTTGCTTCCGGAATCTGGCGCTGTCAGGAGAAATTCCGGGTGTCACAAAGTCGAGTTGGTAAGAGATTGGCAGGCCCTCGCGCCCGGCAATCCATCGCCTGCGCGCGTGGCCCGTCCCAGGGTGGAGAGTTGAACTTATGACTATGACCGATCCGATCGCCGATCTATTGACCCGGATCCGCAATGCTATCGCCGCCAGACATGAGACGGTGGATATCCCGGCCTCGAAGATGAAGGTGGAAATCGTCCGCATCCTCAAAGAGGAAGGGTATATCTCCAACTATACGGTCTCGAGCGAGCAGAAAAAGGGTACGATTCGCGTCTACCTCCGGTACGCACCGGGAAAGGTTCCGGCGATCACTACCCTTACGCGCATCAGCCGGCCCGGGTGCCGCGTCTATGCCGACAGATCTCGCATCCCTACGGTCCAGGGAGGAATGGGAGTGTGCGTCCTGTCCACATCGCGGGGACTGTTCACGGGCAAGCAGGCGCAGGAGAAGAGGCTCGGCGGCGAAGTGCTCTGCACGATCAGCTGAACCACAGGATTGGATTGCAACGTTAAAGGTGCGTTATGTCGCGAGTTGGCAAGAAACCTATCAAGATACCCAGCGGCGTCAAGATCTCGATCAAAGACCGGACGCTGGAAGTGGAAAGCAAAAAGGCGAAGCTCACCAGCCCGATTCCGCCGGGCATCCATTTCAAGATCGAAGGGGATGAGCTTCTAGCTACCAGGGATTCGGATGAAAAGCCCTACCCCGCGTACCATGGTATGGCGCGCGCTCTCGCCGCCAACAACGTACGCGGTGTGATGGAAGGCTTTACCAAGATGCTGGACATCGTCGGGATCGGATTCAAGGCCGAAGCCAAAGCGAAGGCCGTGACCTTCAGCCTTGGATTTTCGCATCCGATCCAATTTCCACTGCCGGAGGGTATCGCCGTCAAAGCGGAAAAGCAGCAGAGGTCGATCCAGAACTATGTCACAACCTTGACCATTTCGGGGGCGGACCGTCAGGTGGTCGGGCAGGTGGCAGCGGACATACGCTCCCTGCGCAAGCCTGATGCATATAAGGGCAAGGGCATCCGGTATACCAACGAGACGGTTCGACTCAAGGTTGGAAAGAAGGGTGCATAATGATCAGTCAAATTGACCGCGCCCAAGAGCGCTCCAAGATTCATATGAGAATTCGCCGGAAGCTCTCCGGCACTGGAAATCGGCCTCGGTTGTGTGTCTTCCGGAGTCTGGCGCACATCTACGCTCAAGTCATCAATGACCTGGCCGGCAAAACTCTGGTGGCGGCCTCCTCGCTCGAAGATGTAGTTTGCAGCGACAAGAAAAAAGCAGGAAATATCGCGGCCGCCAAGATGGTCGGCAAAGCGATTGCCGAGCGGGCGAAAGCAAAAGGGATCGAGGCGGTCGTTTTCGATCGTGGTGGATACCTTTACCACGGCCGCGTTAAGGCGTTGGCGGAGGCGGCCCGTGAAGGCGGACTGAAGTTCTAGGAGGAATCTTGGAAAAGATCGATGTCAGTGGTCAGGAGTTGAAGGACCAGGTAGTGTCCATTAACCGCGTCACCAAGGTAGTCAAGGGCGGCAAGAACCTCAGCTTCAGCGCCCTGGTGGTGGTTGGCGACCAGAATGGACAGGTTGGCTACGGCATGGGCAAGGCAAAGGAAGTGCCCCAGGCCATTAAGAAAGGCGTGGAGCAGGCGCGCAAGAATATGATCCGAATCCCACTGAAAGGTCGGACCATTCCGCACGCCGTTACCGGCCGTTTCGGAGCAGGCAGGGTCATGCTTAAGCCGGCCTCCGAAGGCACGGGAGTCATTGCCGGCGGACCGGTGCGCGCCGTCGTGCAGTCGGCCGGGATCTCCGACATTTTGACCAAATCCCTGGGCAGCACCAACCCCCACAACGTGGTGAAGGCAACCTTTGCGGGTCTCAAGAGCCTCAGGGATGTTTCCGAGGTCGCAAAACTGCGCGGCAAGCAGGTCGAGGAAATTTAATTATGGCAGGCACGAAGCACAAAAAACCCACCGAGTGTGCGATGCTGCAGATCAAGTATGTCCGGAGTGCGATCGGGACCCCACCCAAGCACAAGCTGATCATCAAAAGCCTCGGTTTCAAGCGCCTCAATCAAGTTGTGACCCGAGTGGATACGCCCCAGGTACGGGGCATGGTGGCCCAGGTGCCCCATCTGGTCACGATTCTGGATTCGAAATAGGGTGGATCAAAATGGCACTGACATTGAACAGTTTAAGGCCGGCCCGGGGCGCCAATCGTAAGCCGAAGCGAGTCGGGCGCGGCATTGGCACCGGCCACAGCAAGACTTCGACTCGCGGCTATAAAGGGCAGAAGTCCCGTTCCGGAAGCTCGATCCGTCCCGGCTTTGAAGGCGGCCAAATGCCGTTGTACCGGCGCCTTCCCAAGCGGGGCTTTCACAATATCTTCCGTAAGGAATATGCGATCGTGAACCTGGAAAGCCTGGCGGTCTTCGAGGCAGGAGCGAAAGTGGGCCCGGAGACATTGCAGGAGAAGGGCATCATCAAAAAGCTCATGGACGGCGTCAAGATCCTGGGTTCAGGGGATTTGAAGAACGCAATCCATATCCGCGCGCACAAAATCAGCAAGAGCGCGGCCGAGAAGATTCAGAAAGCAGGCGGTACGTTTGAACTGATCACCGGGCAGGACAAAACTCCGGCATAGGCCGAACGGTTGAAAAACAATGCCAGAAGAACGAAGTCCGTTTTTTAGCTCCATAAAAAACATCGCCAGCATTCCGGACCTGCGCAAGCGCGTCCTGTTTATGCTGGGTCTGCTTGCCGTCTATCGTCTGGGCGCATTCATTCCGACGCCCGGCATCAACCACAGCGCTCTTGAGGCTTTGTTCTCGTCTCAAGCGGGAACGATCTTCGGTTTCCTGGACATTTTCTCCGGCGGCAACCTCCGGCGCTTCAGCATTTTTGCCCTCGGCATCATGCCTTACATCACCGCGTCCATTATCCTGCAGCTGGCGACGGTCGTGGTTCCCTACCTGGAGAAGCTCTCCAAGGAAGGGGAATTGGGGCGCAAGAAGATCACTCAATATACCCGGTATCTGACCGTGGTTCTGACCCTGTTCCAGGGATTCATGACCGCTGTTGCACTCGAGAAGTCCGGCCTGGGCGGAGGCGGTTCCATCGTACTGAACCCGGGCTGGGGCTTCCGCCTGATGGTCATGATCACGCTGACGACTGGAACCGCATTTATCATGTGGGTCGGCGAGCAGATCACCGAGAGGGGAATCGGCAACGGGATCAGTTTGATCATTTTTGCCGGAATCGTCGTGGGGCTGCCGCACGCGATTATCGCGATCATCCAAAACCTGCAGCAACACACCTGGTCTCTCTTTACGGTGCTTGTTCTGCTGGTGGTGATGATCCTCACTGTGGCGGCGGTGGTCTATGTGGAACGAGGGCAGAGAAAGATCCCGGTGCAGTACGCCAAGCGTGTCGTAGGACGCAAGGTCTATGGCGGCCAGGCCACCCATCTGCCGCTGCGCGTCAACTCCGGCGGCGTGATCCCCGTCATCTTCGCGGCTTCGATTGTATCCATCCCCGCCACGCTGGGAACGATGTTCCCGAACACATTCCTGAACACCTTGCGGGTTCAGCTGGCGCAGGGCATGCCGCTGTATAACTTCCTGTATATCGTCGGCATCATCTTTTTCTGTTTCTTCTACGTCAGCATCATTTTCAACCCGATGGAAGTCGCGGACAATATCCGCAAATACGGCGGCTACATTCCTGGGATACGCCCGGGAAAACGGACTGCAGAGCACATTGACCGGATCCTGAGCCGGCTCACGGCAGCAGGCGCTATCTATCTCGTCCTTGTCTGCCTCCTGCCGGAATTCCTGATCACAGGGTTCAAAGTTCAACCCTTGCCCTGGATTGGTCCGAGACTTGACGACTGGCTGACGGGTGCAGGATTGAGCTGGATCACAACCGGGTTGGGCGTGACTTTTTATTTTGGCGGCACCTCGTTGCTGATCGTCGTGGGTGTGGCCATGGATACCGTGAACCAGATCGAGTCTCAGCTGATCATGCGCCATTACGATGGCTTCCTGAAAAAAGGCCGGATTCGAGGCCGGAGGAGTTGATCCTCTCTTTCATGCGGCTGTGCTTATGGCGAGAAGAGCGCTGATTTTGCTGGGCCCGCCCGGGGCGGGAAAAGGGACGCAAGGACGTATGCTTGCCGCTCACCTTGGATATCCCAGCATATCCACGGGTGACGCGTTGCGCGCAGCGGTGAGAAAGCAGACGGAATTGGGCAAGAAGGCCCAGAAGATTATGGAAGGCGGCGAGCTGGCGCCGGACAGTCTGGTAGATGAAATTGTAAAAACCCGGCTTATGGAACCGGATTCGCAGGTCGGGTTTATCCTGGACGGGTACCCACGTACCATCGGCCAGGCCGAGTTCTTTGAGAAACTTGCGGGCCGGGAATGCATCGATATCCTCGCCATTGGTATGATGGTGAATGACGAAGTCCTGGTCCGGAGGCTGTCGCAGCGCTGGAGTTGCCCGAAATGCAGCAAGATCTATAACGAAGGGTCGAATCCTCCGCGCCAATCGGGACGCTGCGATGAGTGCGGCTCGGATCTGATCCAGCGGAAAGACGACCGGCCCGAAGTCATCCGGGAGCGTCTGCAAGTTTATCATCAGACGACGCGGCCGCTGATCGATTTTTATCGGCGGCGCGGGCAGTATGTGGAAGTGGATGGGGAGGCGGAGGTAGATCGTATTTTCGACTCAATGATCAGGATTTTAAACGGAGATAAACGGAATCGCACCGCATCCCTGTGATCGGCGCCGCGGAATTTCCTATGCCTAAAGAGGATGCAATTGAGGTCGTCGGGACGGTAGTGGAAACGCTCCCGAACGCCATGTTCCGAGTGGAGCTCGAAAATAAGCACATGGTTCTGGCACACGTGTCGGGGAAAATGCGCAAGAACTTCATCCGTATTCTCCCCGGTGATAAGATCCTGGTTGAACTGTCTCCTTATGATTTGACCCGGGGTCGCATCGTCTATCGGTACAAGTAAAATGCGAGTCGGTCCCTCCGGGATGAACTCGAGAGAGCGGCGAGGCTGGTCAAGCGAGTCAGGACGGGCGAATCGACGTGGAGTAATAGTCATGAAAGTGCGTGCATCGGTAAAAAAGATTTGTGTCAAATGCAAGGTAATCCGCCGCCATGGAGTGGTGTACGTTCAGTGCCCTAATCCCAAACACAAGCAGCGACAGGGTTGAGGCCGGACCCCTTCATCAGGTTTAGGGAGGTAGAACTTTGGCTAGAATCGCGGGAGTGGATCTGCCACTGAACAAGCGCGTGCAGATCGGGCTCACATATATCTACGGAATCGGAGTCAGCCGAGCGACCAAGATTTGCGAAGAGGCAAACGTCAACGTCGCCACCAAAGTAAAGGATCTCACCGAGGACGAGGCTGTCCGCATCCGGAACATCATCCAAAGAGAGGGCATGGTGGAAGGGGATTTGCGCAAGGCCGTCTCCATGGATATCAAGAGACTCATGGAAATCGGCTGCTATCGCGGGCTGCGTCATCGCCGGGGCTTGCCCGTACACGGGCAGCGGACTCACACCAACGCTCGTACCCGCAAGGGACCACGCCGCATCGTCGGCAAAAAGTAGCGAGCGTGGCATGCCAGCGGAACGGGGATCGTTTCCGCATCGGACTGGATCAGGAGTGAATCAATGGCGGAAAAAGTAAAGAAAACGGGGAAGAAGAAAACGGGAAAGAAGCGCGAGAAGCTTACCATCCCGAGCGGGATCGCCCACATCCTGGCGACCTTCAACAACACGATCATCAGCATCACCGACCTGGAGGGGAACCTGCTCGCCGCTTCCAGTGCCGGCGCGGTTGGATTCAAGGGATCGCGCAAAGGCACTCCGTTCGCGGCGCAGCAGGCAGCCACGACCGCGGCAGCCAGTGCCAAGGACTACGGCATGCGCACGCTGCAGGTCTACCTCAAAGGGCCAGGAGCCGGGCGCGAATCCGCTGTGCGGGCATTGCAAGCCGCGGGTCTCGAGGTGAAAAACATCCGTGATATCACCCCGATCCCGCATAACGGCTGCCGGCCGACCAAACGTCGCAGGGTTTAAAGTAAGTATGTCGTCGATTCCCCGGGAGGGGACTCGCACGGGAAGTTCGAAAGAGGAGAAACAATTTGGCTAGATATCGCGCAGCAAAATGTCGGCTCTGCCGGCGAGAAGGGATGAAGCTCTTTCTCAAGGGAGACCGGTGCTTCAAAGACACCTGCGCAATTGAAAAGCGCAACTTCGCCCCCGGCCAGCATGGAAAAGACCGGCGCCCCAAGGCGCTCATCGGCTACGGCCTGCAGCTACGGGAAAAACAGAAGGTGCGGCGCATTTACGGTGTCCTCGAAGGCCAGTTTGCCAACTATTTCGGCAAGGCCGAAAAGAAAAAGGGGATCACGGGCGAAACCCTTTTGCTCAGCCTGGAACGCCGGCTCGACAACGTCGTCTGCCGGCTGGGTTTCGCCACTTCGCGGGATCAGGCACGCCAGCTGGTTAACCACGGGAACGTGCTCGTGAACGGCAAGAAAGTGGACATACCCTCCGCCGCAGTCCATGCCGGTGATGTGATCACGCTGCGGGATAGGACCAAGAAAGTGCAGCAGATTCAGGATTCCGTTGCTACGGTGGGAGGCAGGGGCAGTGTGCCGGCCTGGCTTCAGCTTGATGCTGAAAACCTGAAGGGTACGATCGTATCCTTGCCCAAGCGCGAGGACATCCAGATGCCCATCGATGAGCAGTTGATCGTCGAACTCTACTCGAAGTAGGACAGGACTGGATTGACGATTGACGATTTTCGATTGACGAACTGGTCAATCGTCAATCTTCAATCGTAAATTGTCTTGTTTCTAATACTGGAGAAGATTATGACAAAAGGGTTCCAGAAGCCTAAGAGACTGATTTGCGATCTCGAGACGTTGAGTCCGACTTACGGACAGTTTTATGCCCAGCCATTCGAGCGCGGATTCGGCACTACGATCGGTAATGCTCTGCGCCGGGTTCTGCTCTCCTCGATCGAAGGGGCGGCGATCACAGCCATCAAAATCGAAGGGGTGCTGCACGAGTTCACGCCCATCCCCAATGTGACCGAAGACGCCACCAATATCATCATGAATCTCAAGCAGATCCCGATCCGATTGAGGGTGGCACACGAAAAGACAGTTTATCTTGAGGCCGATCAGGCGGGCGCCATCAAGTCGGGCAATATCACCCTCGACCCGGACGTAGAAATCCTCGACCCGAACGTCCACATCGCCACCATCGGTGATGGGGGCTCGCTCAAAATCGAGATGCGAATCAAGAACGGCCGCGGTTATATCCCCGCCGATGAGAACTTCGAAGAAGACCTCCCGATCGGGTTTATACCGCTCGACAGCGTCCACTCGCCGATCAAGCGCGTCAATTACAGCGTGGAAGCCGCGCGGCTCGGCCAAACAACCGACTATGACAAACTGGTTCTGGATGTCTGGACCAACGGCTGTATTCGCCCGCAGGACGCCATCGCCCAGGCCGCGAAGATCATGAAGGATCACATGTTCATCTTCATCAACTTCGAGGAGCAACCCGAGGAAGAAGAAGAGGAAGTGGATCGCGACGCCGAGCGGTTGCACGATAATCTGAAGCGATCTGTGGAGGAGTTGGAGCTCTCGGTGCGCAGCTACAATTGCCTCAAGAACGCGGATATCAAGACCATCGGGGAACTGGTCCAGAAAACCGAAGCCGAAATGCTCAAGACCAAGAACTTCGGCCGCAAGTCCCTGAACGAGATCAAAGAAATTCTGGCCGAAATGGGTTTGTCTTTCGGCATGAGGCTCGGCGACGACGGCAAACCACTGCCGGTTTCCAAAGCGGAGTAACCGCGGGGATTTTTGAAGTAGAACGGAGATCGTACTCATGAGACATCGAAATGCCGGCCGAAAGCTGGGACGGAAGACTCCCCATCGGATAAGCATGTTCCGCAACATGGTGACCTCGCTCCTCGACAAGGAACGCATCCGCACCACTTTGCCCCGCGCCAAAGAACTGCGCCCCATCGCGGAACGCATGATCACTCTGGGCAAGCGCGAATCGCTTCACGCCCGGCGGCAGGCTTTGGCTTTTGTCAAGGATCCCGAAGTGGTTTCCAAGCTTTTCAAAGACCTGGCGCCACGCTTCGCCCAGCGCAAGGGCGGGTACACGCGGATTGTCCGGCTGGGGTTCCGGCAGGGCGACGGCGCGCAGATGGCCATTCTCGAGCTGCTTGGCAGCGGATACAAGGCTTCCAAGGCCGAGGAGAAGAAGGGCAAGAAAGCCAAGAAGGCGGAGAAAGAGACGCCCGCGGCTCAATCCAAAGATTAAATCATGGGTGATGAGTGAACAGCGCGGCGTAACGACGCCTTCACTCATCACTCATCGTTTTTTGGTACCATGAATTTCGAAAAAGTCCCGCACGCAAAACTCCCCACACGGAGGGGAGACTTCACGGTCTACGGTTTCCGGAACCCGGAAACAGGAGAAGAGGCCGTGGCGCTCGTCGCCGGTGACCTGGCGGCGGCAGGCGCCGTGCTCGTCCGCATCCATTCGCAGTGCCTGACCGGGGATGTCCTGGCTTCGGAGCGCTGTGACTGCGGAGATCAGCTGCACGAAGCCATGCGCGTCATCTCCGCATCCGGGCGCGGCGTGCTGGTCTATCAGCAGCAGGAAGGGCGCGGCATCGGGCTCATCAATAAGATCCATGCCTACGAACTGCAGGACCAGGGCCTCGATACCGTTGCCGCCAATATCGAACTGGGATTTGAAGCCGATCAGCGCGACTACCGCTTTCCTGCCGAGATCCTGAAATACCTGGGCGCCTGCCAGGTCCGGCTACTTTCCAACAATCCGGAGAAAGTTCTGGGCCTGGAGAAAGAAGGGATCCAAGTCGTGGAACGCGTGGCGCTCGAGATCTCTCCCAGTTCCACGACCCAGGAATACCTCAAGATCAAGAAAGAAAAGCTCGGCCACCTCCTCTCCAAAGTCTAGAGATGATGGTATAAATAGCAGTGCGGCTCCGGTGCATGGGGGGCTGTCTCTGCTTTCCCGGGGGATCGAGTTGAGTTTCAGAAATACAATCACGACTCTCGCCTTACCTTTCTTGCTCGTTCTCTTTTTCATCTCCCCGGCGCCTGCGCAAGTCAATCCGTCCCCGGAATTCGACCCGCACAAGATCATTCTCAAACTCAAACCCACTTCGAGACTGTTGACCCGGAATACCGCGGACGCCCGCCTGGCGCGGGTCAAGCAGCTCAGACCTATCAAGAGCGATGTCGTAACCCGCATGCGGCCTCTGCCCGGCGGAGTCGAGCGTATTTTTGTGGCCGAAATCGCCGACGGCGAAAACCTGGAAGATGCCCTGCGGGATCTCGCCGCCAACCCGGATGTGGAGTACGCCGAACGCGACTACATCATGCATGCCGACGAAGCCGTACCACCGGCGTTTCGGCCTATGAGCTCCCCTCGGCTGGATCCAGGCGATCCCTTTTTTACCCAGGAGTGGGGACTCCAGAATACCGGGCAGTACTTCGGCGGCTACGCCGGCGCGCCCGGCATGGATATTAATGCCGTGCGCGCATGGGATATCACGACGGGGGACAGCAACACAATCCTGGCCATTCTCGATTCCGGAATCGTGTTCAACTCACCCGAGTTTGAAGGGCGGATTCTGCGCGGTTACGATTTTGTGAACAACGACGCGATTCCCATGGACGATTTTGGCCATGGCACAAAGATGGCGGGCATTGCGGCTGCCACGGGTGAGAATGGTTTCTTGATCGCCGGCGTAAACTGGAACTGCCGCATACTTCCCGTCAAGATATTGGATGCTCAGGGAAACGGCAGCTATGACAATTTTGCCCAAGGTATTATCTTCGCCACGGATCAGGGTGCCAAGGTAGTCAGCATTAGTGCGGGAGGGACAGGCGCCAGCGTGACTCTGGCCAACGCGATCAGTTATGCGCAATCGCATGGCGTAATCATCGTTGCCTCCATGGGCAACAACAACGTCGAGTTTCCGACTCGTTATCCGGCAGCCTACCCCGGCGTCATTGCCGTCGGAGCCATGAACAATCGCGGCCGCCGGGCCGCCCCTTTTTCTTGTAGCGGCACAGGCGGCAGCAACTATGGCAACCACATATCATTCATAGCGCCTGGCGATCAGATTCTATCTTTGGACTATAACGATCCGACTCTGCTCTCTAATCAGCCCGGGTGTGGTACTTCGGATGCTGTTCCGTACGTTAGTGGGCTCATATCGCTGATGTTTGCTGTGAATCCGCTGATCACCTACGATCAAGTGTATGAGGCTCTGAAGGCAGGCGCTCGCGATCAAATCGGCCCTGCGATTGAGGATACTCCCGGTTGGGACAAATACTATGGCTGGGGACTGATCGACGCTTATCAGACCCTGCAATCTCTTCCCGGGGTGTCCCAAACCTATTTTGCTCAGGTCGCCGTGGGTGGCGGATTCTCCACCACCTTTACGATGATGAACACCGGCACCCAAACGGTCGCCGGTAACCTCATACTGGCAGGGAACGATGGCCAGCCCATGACCGTGGTTTTTTCCTCGCCGGGCCAGCCTGATACTACTGCTGCCTCTTACGGGGTCCAGGTGTCTGCAGGAGGAACCCAGATTGTGACTGCCAGCGCGGCGAGTTCAGGCCCGGGCAGTGTGGGCTGGGCGCGGGTAGAAAGCTCGGGGGCGTCCCTCGCAGGGGTGGCGACATTCCAGCAAATCAACAATGGTGCGCTGACTACCATTGCGGGTGTTCTCTCCGCCGACGCGACAAGTTCGGCCGCCATTCCCGTCAACGATGATCGGACTCTGGGCTCGCAAAGTCACATGACCGGCTATGCGGTAGCGAATCCCGGCGCTGAAGATATCTATGTCAGAATTCTGGTGCTTAGTCCGGATGGAGTGGTTTCTCAGACCCTCGATCCGCCCCTGTTAAATCCTCTCAAACCCGGAACCCACGTCGCCCGTTTTCTCTGGGAGGACCTGGGCAATCCGACCCTGCGGTTCAAAGGTTCGATGATTTTGACCGAGCAGACAGGGAAGCAGTTTTCTGTGGTTGCCCTGGTGTTGAATCAGGGACTTTACACCGCAGTTCCGGTAATCCCGGGAGCGGAGGCAGGCGCGACGAGCGCAATGGACACTATGCTGGCACAGGTGGCTGTGGGGGGAGGCTTCACGACGGCCTTCACGGTCGTAAACACGGGGAGCGCACCGGCTGCCGGCAGCCTGAGCCTGATCGATGATAAAGGCCAACCATTGAACGTGGTTTTTTCGCCTCCGGGAGATAAGGGTTCAATCGATTCAATTTATAAAATCAACCTGTCTGCCGGTGGCACACAATTCATCGTGGCGAGTGCAGTGAATCCGGCCGCGACCGCGATGGGATGGGCGCGTATCGATAGCTCGAGCGGTTCTTTGGGTGGAGTTGCGACCTTTCAACTCCTCAACGGCAGCACGCTCGCAACCATCGCCGGTGTCCTCGCCACGGGAACAAGCGGCTCAGCGGCCATCCCCGTGAATGATGACCGCACTTTGGGCGGGCGAAGCTATGTCACCGGGTATGCGGTGGCAAATCCGGGCGGCGAGGATATCAACATCCGAATCACAGTGCTCAGGCCGGACGGTTCAATCCTGAAAACCATCGATCCCCCGCTGTTGAATCCTCTGAGGCCGGGCTGGCACGTTGCCCGCTTCCTGTGGGAGGACATGAATGATCCGGCACTGCAGTTCAGAGGATCCATGATCCTGACCGAGCAGTCAGGGAAGAGTTTCTCCGTGGTTGCCCTGGTGCTGAATCAAGGCCTCTACACCGCAATCCCTGTAATCCCCCTCAAGCCCCCCAGCGAATGATCAAGAGCCTCTCCCGCCCCGGAACCCGTGAAATCCGCCTCGCCGAACAGTCGCCCCGGGGCCTGTTCTGCTGAATGACATTTATTTGATGATTTCGATATCATCCGGGGTGCCCAGCTTGCCGTCGGGGCCTGGGGAGACCAGGCGGATGGCGCCGGGGCCTGCGGAGGTCGCAACCAGCGGCTGCTTCCATGCGTCTTCGCGGATCAACGGGGACAAATAATGCGGGTAGAGCGCATCCGAAAGGTCGACGTAATTCTTGAAGGCCGGCAGGTGCCCGTTCTTCTGCCGGTAGGCATCAATCGCTGCCGCGATCTTTTCCAGGCTGCGGCGTGTTTCCTGGATCTTGACCTGCTGCAGGGAGCGCAGGATATCGTCAAGCGATTCCCATTGTCCCTGGCCCACTTTTACTTCGCGCACCACCCATTCGGCGCCAACTTTCCGCAGGCGGAAAGCGGAATGGAGCTGAACCTCCACTACCGCCTCGCCCGGTCCCACCTGAGTTACCGCCAGCACTTCGAGATCGCCTTGAGTGAGGGCCTCGGCATGGGCGCCAATGATCACGTCCCGGGCCATTTTCTTGCCGACCGCACGGCCGCCGCATCCATTGGCCAACAGGGCAAGCCCGAGCAATCCTGCCCACCAGCAGACGGAGCCAGCTCTTTTCATGGCGCAAATGTATAGCAAACCATAGGCCATTGCAATAAAGCTGACTATAATGCTGGCGATGAATTCTCCCATGGTAACCCCGGATGATTCGGTCCAGTACCTGAAAGGCGTCGGCCCACGGCGCGCCGAGGCGCTGGCCGAACAGGGCATCCGCACGGTCGGCGATCTGGTGGATTACCCTCCCTTCCGTTATGAAGATCGCACCGAATTCCTGCCGTTGCGGTCGCTGCGCGATGGAGACTGGGTCCTGACGCGCGGGCAGATATGCAGTGTCGGCGGATTCGAAGCCCGCCGCCGCAGGCTCTCCGTCTTCGAACTTCTGGTGCAGGACGGGACGGCGAGCGTCGAGGTCAAGTTCTTCAACCAACCCTACCTCCGCAACGTATACCGGCAGGGAATGAATCTGATCATTTATGGCCAGGTAAAGCGGGATACACACGGCCGCGGCGCGCTCTGCTTCATGAATCCCGAGTGCGAACTGCTCGAGGACGAGACTGCGTGGCCCTCGCTGCATTCGGGGCGCGTGGTCCCGATTTATCGCAAACTGGGTGTGCTGCGCACCCGGGCGCTGCGCCAGATTCTCTACAGCGCGGTCACCAATCTGCCGCCGGATAAGAACGATCCGCTGCCGTCCTACCTGCGCCGCCAGTACCGTCTCCTTCCTAAATCCAAGGCGTTGGCGCTGATCCATTTTCCGGAACTGCGCGCTTCCGCGCCGGACGCCAGGGCGCGGGAGATGGAGATGCTCAACCGGGGCTTGTCTCCGGCTCACAAGCGCATGATCTTCGAAGAGCTGTTTCAGATCCAGGTTGGCGTCGGCCTCGTGCGCGCGGCCCGCAGCCGGGTGCTCAAAGAACGCAAGCTTCGCGTGGGGGATGAGGTCAGACGGGCGATTAAAAAGATCCTTCCATTC
Organism: Acidobacteriota bacterium; assembly: GCA_041501225.1. Lineage (GTDB taxonomy): Bacteria > Acidobacteriota > UBA6911 > UBA6911 > UBA6911 > JAFNAG01. The sequence goes on along the minus strand of JBGQNR010000083.1, from coordinate 2,126 downwards.
CATCCGACTGGAGCCCAGAAGCGCGTTCTCAGGGAAATTGCGGAGGACATGTGCTCGCCGCGTCCCATGAGCCGTTTGCTTCAAGGCGATGTAGGATCGGGAAAAACCATCGTTGCGGCCCAAGCCGCCATCATTGCGGTGGAAAACGGATTCCAGGCCGCGGTCATGGCTCCCACGGAGATCCTGGCCGAGCAGCACTACTTCAACTTCCGCCGGCTTTTGGCGCCGCTCCAGTACCCGCTCGACATTCTGAAGGGCAGCATGCCGGCCAAGGAAAAGCGCGCGGCGCTCGAGCGCATCCGGAGTGGCGAGACCCGGATCGCGATCGGTACGCACGCTCTTATTCAGGAGGGGGTGGAATTCCACAACCTGGCTCTGGCGATCATCGATGAACAGCATCGCTTTGGCGTCGTGCAGCGGCACGTGCTCAAGAGCAAAGGGAAGCAGCCGGATCTGCTGGTCATGACCGCAACACCCATCCCACGCTCGCTGGCATTGACCTTGTACGGAGACCTGGAGGTCTCGATCATCGATGAACTGCCTCCCGGACGCCAGCCCATCGAAACGCGCTGGATTCAGGAAAAGGAGCGCATCCAGGCCTATCAGGAAATCGAAAAGGTTGTAGCTGAGCGGCATCAAGTTTACGTTGTCTATCCGCTGGTGGAGGAAACGGAAAAGTCCGACCTGCGTGCGGCTACCCAGATGGCATCCCAGCTGCAGGAAAAGATTTTCCCCGGCCTGCGCGTCGGCCTTCTGCACGGGCAGATGAAAGGCGTGGAGAAGGACCGGATCATGAGCGCCTTTGCGTCCGGCGAAATCCAGATCCTGGTGGCGACTACCGTGATCGAAGTCGGGGTGGATGTCGCCAATGCCACTCTGATGGTGATCGAGCACGCCGAACGCTTCGGCCTTGCCCAGCTGCATCAACTGCGCGGCCGCGTCGGGCGGGGAGTCGCCCAGTCGTCGTGCCTTTTGATCGGCAATGCGCGCGGCAATCCTGAGGCCCAGCGTCGACTCGAGATCATGTGCGAGACCAACGACGGATTCCGCATTGCCGAGGTTGATCTCGAACTGCGCGGGCCGGGAGAGATCGTGGGCACGCGCCAGGCGGGCATGCCCGTTTTCAAGTATGCCAACCTGGTCAGGGATCGGAAGGCCTTGGAGATTGCTCACATGGAAGCGGAGCGATTCATCCGCACGCTGAAAAGCAATGCCGACGAAGAATGCCGACGCATTGCTGCTCTCATCCGGAGCCGCTGGCGCGACCGATACAATATTGCATTGGCAGGATAAGGGGAATCATGCGCATCATCTCGGGCACGCTTCGAGGGAAACGGCTGCAGGGCCCGCGGAATGCGGATCTGCGTCCCACCAGCGACCGGCTCAAGGAGTCGCTCTTCAACATCCTGGGGCCCGATGTTCAGGGCGCCTCTGTCCTCGATGCGTTCGCCGGAACGGGGGCCATCGGGCTGGAGGCGCTCAGCCGGGGAGCGAGGGAGGTCGTGTTCATCGAATCGAGCCGCGACGCCGTGCGCCTGATCCGCAAAAACCTCGAGTTGTGCGCAGTGACCTCCGGGTACCAAATTCTGCAGGAGGATGTGTTTACTTCAATGCGCGCACTGGCCCGGGCAGGCTTTCGCGCAGATATAGCGTTTCTCGATCCCCCCTACCACTGGGGTCCCTACCGCGACCTGATCGGAACCCTCTTCCACACCGGCATCGCCTCCGCCGGATCTCGCGTTATTCTCGAGCACCACAGCAAAGCCGCAGTGCCGGAATCGGAACCGGGTTTCCGATGCGTGCGCACCGTCCGCCATAGTGACAAGTGCCTCAGCTTTTACCTTACCGAACAGACCTAGTGGCATGTAACATTTGAATTGATAGTACTAAGATTCCGGCCGGAGTCCATCCCTCGGCCCCCGGATTGACGAACATCCCAAGCCCCGTAGGGGCGGCATAGGAGAGCCCAGGGTGGAGGAGCCCGCGACAGCGGGATCCGGAACCCTGGGTACGAGGCCGAGCTTGAATCAAGCCCTCCTAAGGAACTTGAATTGATACATTGCACGGATGTTGAGCTGTATCAATATGATAACCGATAAACTCAATAGCACGTCATCAGCCAAGTT
>JBGQNR010000082.1:0-23033 GCA_041501225.1 Acidobacteriota bacterium | reverse complement strand
GTAGGCTGTGCGCAGGTTAACCGACCGCGCCAGATCGACGAGGCGTCGTGCCTCGGCCACGGTCCGTCCCAAGGGCTTCTCGCAGATCACCCCCTTCAGCTCGGCACCGGCTTTTACGGCGGCGACGATTTCCTCCATGATTGGAACGCGGCTGAAGTTGGGTGCATAGATGGCAATGCAATCGACATGCTTGGCCATCTCTATAACACTGCCGTAGACAGTGGTATCCCCCACTCCTGCATTTCTGGCCATCGACGCCAGTTCGGGCGCTCCATTGAGTGCCGTGACGCCGGCCAGTTCAATCCCTCGCACCTGCTTCATCGCCATCAGCTGGAATCGTGCGACGAAACCAGCCCCCACCGATCCGATCCTCATTGGCTGCATATATCCTCCGGGAGAATCACAAAGACCGCACCGACCCTCGCAAGACTTCCGAGGGCTCTATGCGAACTTCATGGCCTGCCCGATGATTGTTATAGCGACCATCCCTCGCGGAATTTGGGTTTCACAAAGTCATTGGCCTCGGCGAAGTTGGTGACCTTCAGATTCGGTCCGTCCCACTGCAGTTTTTTTCCGGGATAGAGAACTGCCAGATTGCCCAGAAGCACGGTTTCGGTAAAAGGGCCGGCGTAATCAAAGCTGGAAACCGCCTTGGTCTTCCCTTTGCAGGCATCGATCCAGTTCTGCTCATGGTTGGCGCCCGGTACTCTCGGAATGTTCTGGGGCGGCCTTTTATAGGCCTTCATCTTGGCTTCGGGGATGATGCGCGGATTTTCCGAATAGGTTCCCGACATGATCTTGCCTTTGTCCCCAACGAAGATGGTTCCGCTTTCGTACATCCTGCGCTCGGGCTCCAGTTCTTCGGGGCGCTCAGGCAAAAGCCCGCCATCGTACCAGTGAAACTCAACCGGCGGCAGCTTCTTGCCGCGGGCTGGGAAGGTGTAATGGAGGACCGAGGCCATGGGGTAACTGTCATTGTATTCCAGCCGGACATTTTCGCTCCCCTTGCCGTCGGCCCTTGCCCGTTCCACTACCTGATAGGCAATGTAGCCGGTCACGCTCGTCGGATACCCAAGTTTCAAGGCGGTGTAAGCCGCATCCATCACGTGGCATGCCATGTCTCCGAGAGCCCCTGCGCCAAAATCGAACCAGGAACGCCAGGCGAAGGGGTGATACGTGGGATGATATGGACGCATGGGGGCGGGCCCAATCCAAAGGTCCCAGTCCAGCCCGTCAGGCACCGCGGGATATTCATTGGGTCGGGGCATACCCTGGGGCCAGATCGGCCGATTGGTCCAACAGTGAACTTCATACACCTTACCGATGGCGCCATTGGCAATCCACTCCTCAATCAGGCGTACGCCTTCCCCTGAATGTCCCTGATTGCCCATCTGGGTGACAACCTTGTATTTCTTTGCCGCCTCGGTGAGCATGCGCGCTTCATAGAGCGTGCGTGTCAGCGGCTTCTGAACATAGACGTGCTTGCCAAGTTGCATGGCAGCCATTGCGATGACAGCATGGCTGTGGTCCGGAGTGGCCACGATGACCGCATCAATGTCCTTCTGCTTCTCCAACATTACGCGGAAATCGCGGTAGGTCTTAGCATCGGGATACCTCTTGTATACCGATGCGGATCGGACGTCATCCACATCGCACAGCGCAACGATGTTTTCCTTGGCGCATGCCCGGGTATTTGTGCTCCCTTGCCCGCTGACGCCAACCGTAGCAATGTTCAGCTTGTCACTGGGCGCCTGGTAGCCCGGACCACCGAGGACGTGCCGGGGCACAATCATTATTCCCGCGGCTGCGGCCATGCGGCCCACGAACGAACGACGCGAAAATTCCCCTTTTGCGAGGGTATCACCCTTTTTTTGCTCTTCCATCTCAGTGCCTCTTAGAATTTAGCTGCATCGAAACTATCCGTGCGCCAAAGAATCTACGAATGAACTATTGCCCTGCCGTCAAGACACGCAACTCCATGATTGCCATTCAGGAGAACTGGCATTCCTACACACGAGAAAACGGACAGGCATACTGAAATCTTTGCATTCGCCTTCCAGGATCATGCCACTATTATCTTCAAAACTTCGCTGCGAAAAACAAAAAACCGTCAGAACTCATATGCGTCGTTCGGATTGGAGGGTAATCTTCATGCCGCGACCTATCCAGGCCATCGGTAAGCACCTGCGTGCTTTGCACTCTTAATGAGTCGTACCCGGATGCGGTGCCGGGTAATGCCGGAAAGATGGGACCGTGGGCTCCCGCGCAGATTGGCCCGTGATATCCCACCTGCCAAGAAACGGATTCTTTTGCGCGTCGGCGGTCATACAAAACAGTAGTGTCAGAACAAAGAACAGGTAGAATTTGCGCGTCATCACCCCTCCATCGGAATATATGCATGGATATTGATACGAACCGGGGTATCGATCATTTACGCGCTCATTGTAAGGAAATCAATCTATCCCTGTCACTCACTTATTCCGCGCAAAATGAAACTCGAAGATCCCAGATTCGAAAGAAACTGCCGGAGTTCATTTCCGTCTTTGAGACATTTGCGTTCTGGTTATGATAGCTTAACCTGGAGTTGGCCTGGCTTAATGCATAGCGGGGGAAAACGCCAACGGCGGAAAGTAGAGACCACAACAAAAAAGAAGTTAGAAGCCAAAACTCGGACAACTCCGGTATTGCGAAGGAACTCTCATGAACATTGGATTCCTGGGAGGCACAGGGATTGAGGCAAAGGGGCTGGCGCTTCGTTTCGCAGCCGCTGGCGCTGCGGTGATTCTCGGTTCACGATCGCAGGAACGAGCGGCGGCAGCGGCGGATGCGTGCAACTCCATTCTGGGCAATCCGCACATTTGCGGCAGGAGCAACCAGGAAATGCTCGCGCCATCCGAGATGATCTTCCTCACAGTGCCGTTCGGACAGGCACTCGATGCAGTGGAAAGTTGCGCCTCGTTCTTCACCTCGAACCACATCCTCATCGACGTAACTGTCCCGATGGTTTTTTACAAAGGTCACATCGAATATCTCGAGCAGGAAGGCCTGTCGAACGCTGAAGTCATCGCAGGCCATATGCCGCATGGCGTCCCACTGGTAGCGGCCTTCAAGACTATTCCAGCTGCTGTCCTAATGGATCTGGAAACGGCATTGAATTGCGATGTCCTTATTTGCAGTGATGTTGAGGAGGCCACGCGCAAGGTGATGGATTTGGCTTCCACAATTCCCTCCCTACGCCCGATCAACGGCGGGCCATTGAAAACCGCCCGCACCCTGGAACGCATGACCGTCCTCGCGGTAGAACTAAACCGGCGTTACAAAAGGAAAGGCGCGCGCTTTCGAATCGAAGGAATCTGATGCGTGCGCGCTACACGCCGCCGAGGCGGATGAGAGAGTACCGGGACATTGGGAGTTTTTATTTTGGATTTTGGATTGCTGATTTTGGATTGAAGCCAATCCAAAATCCGCAATCCAAAATCCAAATGCACTTTCAGACGTGAAATTATGAAGATAACTGCCATGGCAGGGGGGGTGGGTGCAGCAAAATTCTTGTCCGGATTAGTCCAGGTGTTGCCTCCGGAAGAAATCACTGTGGTCGTTAACACGGGCGATGATTTCCGCTGGATGGGTCTCTATATCTGCCCGGACCTCGACACCATTACCTACACGCTGGCAGGGCTCGACAACCCGGTAACGGGATGGGGTGTCCGAGATGAGACGTATCAATGCCTCGACCGTTTGCGCGCGTTGGGGTGCGAAACCTGGTTTGCCCTGGGCGATCGCGACCTGGCCACCCATGTCTATCGCACCCAGCGGATTCAGCAGGGCGATAGTCTTACCGAAATAGCCGCCTCTCTCAGCAGGCTGAATGGCGTCGCCGCCCGGATACTCCCTATGACGGACAGTCCCGTGCCGACCATGGTCCATACGGAAGATGGCACGCTGGCTTTTCAGGATTACTTTGTCCGCAGAAACTGCCAGCCGCAGGTGCAGGGTTTCACATTTGAGGGCATTGAAAACGCCAGCCCGGCTCCAGGCGTCCTGCGTGTCCTCCAGGAGTCCGACGCAATCATAGTGTGTCCCAGCAATCCCTTTATCAGCATCGGTCCCATCCTGGCGGTGCCCGGCATTCGAGATGCACTTCGTGAGAGTCCGGCTACCATCTTGGCGGTTTCTCCCATTGTGGCTGGGGAAGCGCTCAAGGGACCTGCGGCAGTCATGATGCGCCAGCTTGGTTTTGAAGCCTCTGCGTCCGGCGTCGCCTCGCTTTATCGGGATTTCCTCGATGTGTTCGTGCTCGACCGCCGGGATGAAAGCCTGCGTGAATCGATCTCAGCTCTCGGCCTCCAGGTCCGCTCCGCAGATACCATCATGAGCAATGAGGCATCCAGGGTCGCCCTGGCGAACTCCATTCTGGAGATGCTTTCGTGAATGCGGTCATACTCGTTCCTGTAAAAGAGCACAGCAGGGCCAAGTCGCGCCTGTCTCCGCTGCTGACTCCGCATGAACGAGGCGCGATTGCCTGGGCGATGTTCAAGGATCTGATCCGGGCATTGAGTCCTCTTCCCTACCCCGTAGCCCTGGTGACCAATTCGAGCCGGGCGGCCGCCCGCGTCGAAATGCTGGGATGGAGAGTGCTCTGGGAGGAGGAACAGGTCTCCGAGAGTGCTTCTATCGATGCCGCTTCCAGGCTTCTGGCGGCAGAGGGAGCGGATGCTGTCTTGCGCCTGCCGGCCGACTTGCCGTTAATACAATCTCGTGACATCGCGGAGATACTCTCGTTGCCGATTACCACTCCGTCCACTGTTCTGGCTCCATCCTGGGATCGGATGGGAACCAATGCGCTTCTGCGCACGCCTCCCGGCTTATTCCCGTCGCATTTCGGCCCTGACAGTTTCGCTCTGCACGTTCGCGAAGCCTCGGACAGAGGAATCCCGTTCAGAGTCGTGGAAAATCCTCGGCTCGCTCTGGATCTCGACGACGTTTCCGATATTGTCCGATTCCTCGCCCAACCTGCAGACGGCGAGACCTATCGTACGCTCATGAAACTGGACATCCAAGAAAGGCTTGCGCATCATGCCATCCAAGGCGATCCGCATCTGGGGCCTGCAAGGAATTCCTGAAATTCTGCCCGGGACAAACCTGGCGGAAACAATACTGACGGCCCTGAAGTCCGCTCGACTTTCAAAGGATGCCGCAGATCCAGCCGATCCGCTGGTGTTGGTGGTTGCGCATAAGGTTGTGAGCAAGTCTGAGGGGTGTCTGGTCCGGTTGGCCGGCATCGTACCCTCAGCGCAAGCCCGGGCTTGGGCCGCCACATATCACAAGGATCCGCACATGGTGGAGGTTGTGTTCCAGCAGGCACGGCGTATCGTGAGAATGGATCGCGGTATCATCATCGCCGAAACGCATCACGGTTATGTCTGCGCCAATGCTGGCGTTGATGCATCGAACGCACCGAACGGAACCGTGGTACTGCTGCCTCCGGATCCCGACCAGTCGGCAGCACGGCTGCGCCAGGCGTTCGAGCCGGCATTGGGCAGAAACGTGGCGGTCATCGTCTCCGACACCTTCGGCAGGCCGTGGCGCACGGGATTAACGAACGTCGCTCTGGGTGTCGCCGGTCTTTCCCCTGTGATAGATTATCGTGGACAGGTAGATTCCTATGGGCGCTCGCTGCGCGCTACTGTGCTTGCGGTTGCTGACGAGCTGGCCGGGGCGGCGGAACTTGTCATGGGGAAAACCACGGGGATCCCGGCCGTCCTGATCGAGGGCTTTTCCTACTCGCCCGCCGTAGGAAGCGGCCGTGAGTTGATTCGCCCGGCGGAGGAAGACCTCTTCCGTTAGTGCGTTGGGCGCCCCCTACTGCATGGCTGTTCGAGAAACGGATCCAGAACGGAGTGGATTCAATCCCGAGGTAGCCTATGAATTTCATTTTGTGTCATCCTCCCGGACGGAGGATCAAGCAGCAACCAACTTTCGCAAAATGAGGAGAGGAAAATGACAGCCGCAATTCCCGAGCAATACATGGATCTAGTTCAGAAACCTGCCTTTGCCAACCTGGCAACCGTGATGAAAGACGGCAGCCCTCATGTCACTCCGGTCTGGTTCGACTATGACGGTGCGTATGTCAGGATCAACTCCGCCAAGGGGCGGGTCAAGGACCGCAATATGCGCAATAATCCAAAGGTGGCGCTTTGCATCCTGGACCCCCAAAATCCTTATCGCTATCTGGAAATTCGCGGCCGTGTCATGGAGATCTCAGAGACTGGAGCGGATGAGCATATCGACCAGTTGGCAAAGAAATACCTGAATGTCGACAAGTATCCGCACCGTACCGCGACCGAAGTGCGTGTGCAGTATAAAATAATGGCTGAGCACATCAGCGCCATGGGATAAACTGTGCTGGATCCATGGCAGGGATGCCAGGCAGATCATGCCCGCAAACAAAGAGCAGTTGTTCCCGAGGAATCAGATGGAGCGTGCGGCCTCTAGGCTGGGAACAGGCCCGATCATCGTGGCCATCCTGATATTGGCCTGGGAGGTCATTGTACACGTACTCGAGATTTGGTCCTCCGCTTTTCCCGCACCGTCACGCGTGCTGCTCGAAATCTGGAGGAATCCCTCGCAGTTGCAGAGTCACGCGGCCGCCACCGGGCTGGAGTCACTCGCAGGTTTGCTGCTGGCGATGACCTCGGCATTCCCATTGTCTGCGCTTGCTGTCCGTTTTTTGCGCGCCCGTCGCATTTTGACCCCGGCCATTTCTTTCCTGCAGAAAATCCCGTTGATCGCTCTCGCTCCATTGGTGGTCATCTGGTTTGGATTCGGCCTTCCTCCCGCGGCCGCGATCAGCGCGTTGGTCTGCTTCTTGCCCTTTTTCACATACCTTCAGGCTGGTTTCAATTCCGTCCCGGTCGAGGTCGTGGAGATTTTGCAGACCATGGGCGCTAGTCCGTTCAAGGTGTTCTCTAAAGTCCATCTGCCGGCATGCCTTCCTTTCGCATCCGGTGCCATAAAAACCGCGATTCCGCTTGCTCTCGCCGGTGCGACGGTCACGGAGTTTGTCGGTTCCGACACGGGACTTGGCTACTTGATGTTTAACGCAGGTTCCAAAGCAGATTCCACACTGCTTTTTGCGGCATTGACGGTACTCGTCCTGATGGCCCTGGCCGCGCACAGCATCATCTCGCTGATCGAGCGACTTTGGATAACCTGGCCGGCGGCACCTTTTAGATCCGATGTCGACGGGCAGAGCAGCGCGGGAGAACCCTCTCGCAATCGGAGGGAATGATGCCGACGCAGACCTTTCAGATTCAAATCGAAAACGCTCAGTACGCGAAGGGTGTCGGACAGGAATTGCAGATGTTGGTCGGGCCGATTCACCTCAAGATCGAGGGAGGTGAATTCCTCTCGATCGTCGGCCCCGCCGCCAGCGGCAAGACCACCCTGCTCAAGATGATTGCAGGCATCTTACAACCAACTTCCGGGGAAATCCGCATTTGTGGAGTGGATACGCAGCCGCACGGCCGCAATTTCGGCCTGGTCCTCGAGGATCCCGCTTTGCTTCCCTGGCGAAGCTCCATGCAGAACATCCTGTTGCAGGCAGAAATGCGCGGGCTCGGGCTGGAGGAGAGCAGGAACCGCGCACGGCGGCTCCTGGCATGGCTGGGTCTATCGCGGTACGAACAGAGCAAGCCTCATGAACTCTCTCCAGGCACCGCCCGCGCAATCTCGCTTTGCCGAGCACTAATTCATGGCCCATCCCTGCTGCTCATGGATGAGCCGTTTCGTACCTTGGATCCTCTGGCGCTCGAACAGCGGATGGACGGCTTTCAACGGCTTTGGGCTGAGACTGGAAATACCGCCGCACTATTTACCCGCAACATGCAGGAAGCCATTCTGCTCGCGGATCGAGTTGCCGTGCTCTCGCCGCGACCTGGCCGAATTCTGGAGTGCATCGCCATCGATCTCCCGCGCCCGCGCCGTTTTGATAAGGCCACCACGCCAGTGATTGCAGAATACTGCTGCCGCATCCGCACATTGTTCCGCGCCCAGGGAGTTCTGCCCTAAAGGCAAATGGCGTGCTGCTTTGAATGGATGATTCGTACTACTTACGTACAAGTCCTTGCCGTTAAGCGAAGAAAAGCAACAGATCAACGCAGTCCCTCATGCGCCAGGGCGCAACCAAGTGCATGAAAATGTTGTGCTCACATCGCGCTTTCCCTGCGCCGCCCCTTAGGGCTCTAGCTCGGTCACCTGTTCCCAGGGCTCACGCCCTGGGCTTTGCTGCGCCACCCCTTCGGGGTTTTCGCAGTCGTGAAATGCTTAGTACCCCTAAGGGCGAGACAGAACAGCCCAGGGCGCAAGCCCTGGGTTGAGGTCCGGAGATCTCAAGCCCTGAACGGGCGACACAGAAATAGACGAGTTGATCGGCACCGTAATTGGTCCTATTTTCGGAGCAGCCTCTCATGCGCCGGGGGCGCACCCTACGACGCATGAAAATGATGTAATTCATAGAGTATTCGAGTCTTAGAGTCTTAGAGTCTTAGTGGTTAAGCGGACTAGTAACCTCTAAGGCTCAAAGACTCCAAGACACTGAGAGTTATTTTTGGAACAGAGGGCGCAGAGGGCACAGAAAAAAGTCATTCAAAAGCAAGAAATCCTCTGCGTTGAGGTTTTTGGGATGCGGATATGCCGCTTTATGCTCTTCGCGTCTGCCTTTGAAAAACCTGTCTTGGAGCCCGGAGGCTTGAGAAGAATCTCCGAAACGGGGTGGCGCCGGCCGCCGGCCAGCGCCCACTTGGGGCACCTAGGATCTCCAGCGGCCTGGGATGCTGCGCAAGCAGGATGGACAGGTACCGCCACTTGTCAGGGAATATTGCAGGATGCGGTAACCGCGGCGTTCTACCAGCAACGTGCCGCAATCAGGGCAATAGGTGTTTTCAAGGTTCTTGAGTCTACCGGGCAGATTTCCGGAATAGACGTAGCGTAAGCCGGCGCGCCGCCCTATTTCCGCTGCTTGCAGAAGATCCGCAACACCGGTGTCAGGGTGCTCCGTCATCTTGTAGTCCTGGTGATACGCGGTAACGTGCCAGGGTATGTCGGGAGAGACTCCGGCGATGAATTGCGTCAGCCGCGTCAATTCCTCCTCGGAATCGTTGAATCCGGGCACCAGCAAGGTCACGATTTCCACCCAGAAACCGTCCTGGAAAAGGCTGCCGATGGTCTCAAGGATCGGTTGCAGGCGTCCACCGAGCTTGCGATACCGACGGTCGTCGAAACTCTTCAGGTCAACTTTGTAGAGATCCACCCAAGGACGAAGATAGTTCAACACTTGTGGAGTCCCATTGCCGTTGGATACGAATCCCGTCATGAGGCCGGCGGATTTGGCCAGCTTGAACACAGCAACCGCCCATTCGCTGGTGATCAGCGGCTCGTTGTAAGTACTGACCACAATCTCGGAGCCTTGTGCTCTCGCACTGCGCACCAGTTCCTCCGGCGTGGTCCTGTAGGCAGAGGAGACCGCCTGGGGATCACGCAGCGCCTGGGACGTAATCCAGTTCTGGCAATAACTGCAGTGAAGATCGCAACCGAGCATGCCGAAGCTGAATGCGAGCGCGCCGGGTCTGACATGGAAAAAGGGTTTCTTTTCCACTGGATCGGCCTGGACTCCGGACACATACCCAAAGGGAACCATCAGCCGGCCGCCGCGGTTAAAACGCACTCTGCAGACTCCCGCAGCCCCCTCGGGGATCGGACAGCAGTGGCCGCAGGAATAGCAGCGCACGCGCCCCCCTTCGAGCTTTTCGTAGAGCTCTCCCTCCACTGTATGTTGTTGGAGCAGTTCGGATAATGCCGGCATGATTTAAAATTTTACTCCATCAGCGGCATCCTGAACAGCGCGACGATGTGCAAGAAAATGCCGCAGTGCAATTCTACGCTCGTCGCATGCCAGCTCCCGCTGTGATTCTGCGATAATTGGGGTCGCTCCTTTCTCACACATTTTAGAGGAAATCACGGGGCAAACCGAACCTCTCGGGAGTGTTCTGCGTTTTTATCAGTGTGCTTTAGGTTGAGTGGGCTTGGAAGACGTCGCTCTTTCTCCATCTTGCGCAGGCTCAAAATGAATCTTGGTGCGATTCTGACACGGTGCAGGGCTGGCGATGCGCTCGCCTGGGAGGCCTTGGTGCGCCAGTTCCAATCGCGCATCTATGGGATCGCCTATCACTACGTCGGAAATGCCGAAGACTCGCGCGATTTGGCCCAGGAGGTCTTCGTGCGCATTTTTCAAAACCTCGCCGCCTGCACCGACGCCGAAATGTTTCTTCCCTGGATTATTCGGATTGCACGGAATGCCTGCATTGACCACCTGCGCAAAAGGAAAGCAAGATCGCAGGGTAAGGATGTCGCACTTGACGTAATCGCCGACCTGCCGGACCACGGGAATACACCTGAGCAACAATGGGCAGACAATTCGAGGAAGCACCTGATTTATCGGGCGCTGAAAGAGCTGACTGGCTTGAACCGGGAGATCATCCTGCTGAAGGAGATCCAGGGGCTGCAATTAGATGAGATCGCCTCCATTCTCAAGGTTCCGCTGGGAACGATCAAATCCCGTTCCAACCGGGCCCGGATCGAATTGGCGCGCAAGGTAATGGCACTGAGTGGCGAGCAAGGATAACCATGGATTGCCGCGACTTTGAAGATCACTTGGATGTTTTTGAGGCAGGCTTGCTGCCGCCTGAAGAACAGGCAGAAGCATCGGAACATGTCCTTGCCTGCTCACGCTGTCGCACGCTCCTCGCCCTGGTGCGCGGTGAGTCGGATGTGCTGGAGCCGGAGGTGGGCGACGACCTGGCACTTGCCATCCTGCGCCGAACCAGCGGGGCTGTTTGCCTTGAAGCCGAGGAGCGCCTGTGCGATTGCGTGGATGGGACGCTCGGAATGGACGATCAGGAAATTGTATCGCTTCACCTGGCGCATTGCCCCAAATGCAGCAGATTGGCTGAAACCTTGGTCGAATTAGGCCAAGCCCTGCCAGAGATGGCGACGCTCGATCCTGATGTTCAATTTACCGGGGACGTTCTTCGGGCAACCGCTGGTGTGCGCCGGATCCAGCCCAGGTCTAATCTGCAGGCATGGTGGAATCAAGTGATGCGTCGGCCCCGCTTTGCATGGGAAGCCGCCTATGTGGGAACCCTGCTCATTCTGCTGGCCCTTGGCAACCCGGCGATGTTGCCCAGGGCGAGCGCCGTACCGCAGATGCTCATCGAGCGCAGCGATCGGCTGCTCCATGGAACGACCAGCGTGCTCGCAGATCAACGGGTGGCAGCAGGACGGTCGCTCAGCGGTCTCCGTCTGAAGGGCAAGTTCCTGTGGGATAAGGCCGCCGTCTTCCAGATTCAGACGACCTCAGCTTTGCAGCGTGAAGTAGCATCGATGCTCGAGCAACTGAAGTTCGACTTCTTCGATGGAACTCCTGCTGAACAGCCGAAGAACGATCTCCGATGATGCCCGAAAACGCAGGATTATCGGGTCGGCACCGAACCCTTTTCCCGGCAGATACGTTAAGACGAGTGGATCAAGACACTCGAAGCAGATCATGACAGCAATCCTAGGAGGGTGAACATGGATAATCCACAGCAAGTACAGCAAGAGCCCCATCCGCCGCAGCACGAAGACGCCGGCGCGCGCCCCTTCCCAGCACCCGAGATGAAGTGGCAGCGCAAGCCCATTTACACAGAGGATCCGAGGTTTAAGTCGCCGATGCTTGCGGCGTTCTTGTCGCTGGTCCCCGGCCTGGGACAGGTCTACGTGGGTTATTACCGGCAAGGATTCATTAACATCATAGTGATCGGCACGTTGATTTCGATGCTAGCTCCGGGGCCTCGATTTCACTGGCCTCTGACGCCTCTCCTGGTCTTCTTTCTCGTTTTTTACTGGCTCTACAATCTCGTAGATGCCGCACGCCGGGCGTCGTTCTACAACCAGGCCTTGTCCGGAATAGCCATGACGGAGCTGCCGCGCGAGTTCAGGATGCCGGAATCGCATGGATCACTGGCAGGCGGGGTGCTCTTGATATTGGCCGGTCTGGTGATTGCCTCTAAAACCGTGCTCGGCTACTCTCTGGATTGGCTCCAACACTGGTGGCCGCTGGCCCCGATCCTCTTCGGCGCCTATCTTGTCTACCAGTCCTTGAGGGAACGAAACAAGCAGGCAAAGGATTCCTAAGCCTGTCATCCGGTGGCCTACCCCCTTGACCACGCTTGGGCATGCATATATGTATATGGCATGAAACGCCTGGTGATGAATATCCATGAAGAGCTTCATCGCAGGCTGAAGATTGCCTGCACTCTGCAGGGAAAGACGATGACGCAGGTCGCCGTGCGACTCCTAAAGGAATTTGTGGAGAAAGAGGAAAAAAGAAAATTCATCGTCTATCCCAAGAGCTAGGAGCCCGCCCGAGAATTAGGAGGGGTCGCGCGCATGGAGCTTGCGGGGCGAGCTCAAGGCGCGAGGAGGAGGCGATGTCGGTGCACATCGTTGACGACGAGCAACGCGGAGATCGCCCCGCAATCCCCATGCGCCCTTCGGGTTCCGGCGGCGCGGGGACATCTGCGGCGTTGGCGCTCCTCGACGATGTACAGCGACATCGCCTGCGTCGCGCCGCCTTGTATCTGCCACCGCGGCGCTCGGAACGCGGCCCCTCCTAATTCTCGGACGGGCTCCTGGCCCGGGCACACCTGCGATTCGCCATCCGGAGGCAGCTTCTGGCGCGCCTCAAGGCAAGAGTATCCTGGGTATTTTTGTCTGCAACTACGGGCCCGATATCGAAGCGTTCTTTGCCAACTCGTCCCGCATGGCTCGGATATGAGCCGGGGTGCTGCCGCAGCAGGCGCCGATGATGCGCGCACCCGCAGACACGGCGGTGAGGGCCGACTGAGCCATCGACGCCGCCGTGGCGTTGTAGCGGGTCTTGCCGTCCACCAACTCAGGAACCCCGGCATTTGGCTTAAATACAAGGGGCACTGCAGGGACAAGCCCGCGCAGCGTACGGATGACGGTGAGCAGTTCTTCCGGACCTGTGCCGCAATTGCCCCCCAGGGCGCTGACACCGCAGTCGGACAGCGATTTGGCAGCCTGCGCCGGTGTGACTCCCATCATCGTGCGCCCATGCTTTTCGAAGGTCATCGTCACCACAATCGGGACGTCCGCCGATATTCTCCGCACCCCTTCGATGGCAGCCTGTATCTCCTGCAAGGCCGACATGGTTTCGATCCAGATCAGATCGACGCCTCCGGCGAGAAGGGCTCCCGCCTGTTCGGCAAATGCATCGACCGCTTCGGCATACTTCAGGGCGCCGAGAGGGGCTAGAAGTTCCCCGCTGGGGCCGATATCCCCCGCAGCAAGCGCACCGCCCCCGGCGTTATCCACTTCGGCGCGAAGGAGGGCGGCACCGGCACGATTCAACTCGAAAACCTGAGTTTGCAGGCCGTGCCGGCCGAGCCGGAAACGATTGCTGCCAAAGGTGTTGCTAAGAACGACCTGCGACCCGGCATCCAGATAGGCGCGATGAACAGCCTTGACGCGCTCGGGGTGAGCGATGTTCCAGGCCTGGGGAGAATCCCCGGAATCCAAACCTGCCTCAAAAAGCATCGTGCCCATGGCGCCATCCACCAGAAGAACCGCGGTGTTATCCAGAAGAGATTTAAGCTTGTTCATCAGAAGCTCCTTTCCGGGAATCTATGCGCAGGCGCACCCACCATCCACTGTTCGGAATCCCAAATCAACTCGCGTGGAAGAGGCATTAAGATTATCCCAAGCAGGCAATCGAAAGCAACCGCCGGGGTATGGCACCATGACAGAACCGTCCGTTCTCGAAAAACGACTCCAAATACTGCACGAGGCTATACAGCTGGCAGGCAGTTTTGATAGGCTCAGCCGAGGCTGGATGTTTGATATCCACTGAAAGCGCCGACTGCGCTTTTTGCGAAGGAGGCTCCAATGCGCCTGGTCAAGCCGTTAATCCTCTGCGTATCCCTGGTCGCCATGTCTGTGTTTGCCCAAACACCGACCGCTGTACCGCCTGGGCTCGACGACTACGTGGCGCGCGCGATGAAAGCATTCGAGGTTCCCGGCATAAGCATCGCTCTCGTGAAGGACGGCAAGGTCATCGTCGCTCACGGATATGGGGTGCGCAAGCTTGGGGATGCCCCCGCAGTTGATGCGCAAACCCTATTCGGAATTGCCTCCAACACCAAAGCATTTACTGCGGCCGCTCTAGGTATTCTGGTCGATGAGGGCAAGTTGGAGTGGGATGCGCCGGTAGTGCGTTACCTCCCCTGGTTTCAGCTTTGGGATCCTTATGTCACGCGCGAAATTACCGTTCGCGATCTGCTCGTGCATCGCAGCGGGTTTGGTCTGGGAGCCGGCGACCTTCTTTGGTGGCCCGCCAGCACCTACAACCGAAAAGAGATTGCGCGCCGTCTGCGCTTCATCCCTCCCGTCACAAGTTTTCGCAGCGCTTATGCCTACGACAATGTCCTGTACCTGATTGCGGGTGAAGTAGTCGAGACCGTCAGCGGCCAGGCATGGGAGGAATTTGTCTCCACGCGCATTTTGAAAAAGGTTGGCATGACCGGAAGCAACGTCCTGCATTCGGCAGCGGCCTCAGGAGGAAACGTCGCGACTCCCCACGCCCGCCTCGATGGCATCGTCAAGCCGATCACTCCCTTCAGCAGTGACAACACGAACCCTGCAGGCGGCATTAACTCTAACGCCGCAGATATGGCCAAATGGCTTCTGGTTTTACTTGGGGAGGGACGGCTTGCCGACGGTTCGCGGCTTTTCTCTGCCAACACGGCACGGCAACTCTGGACCATGGTTACTCCTATCCCTGCGGGTGATCCGCCGCCCGAGCTCGCTCCACTGCGTGCCAATTTCAACGGCTATGCCCTGGGATTCGGAGTGCGGGATTATCGCGGATTAAAACTCGTCAGCCACACGGGAGGGCTGCCGGGCTATGTCTCTCGCGTCGCCTTGCTTCCGGAACTGAAAGTCGGCGTTGCAGTCCTCACCAACCAGGAATCGGATGCGGCCTTTAATGCCATCACCCTGCATATTCTCGACTATTATGCGGGAGCCGCCCCATTTGACTGGGTGGGCGCGTACAAGAAAATCGATGAGCGGACCGCATCAGAGGCCGGCGTTCAGGAAAAGCGGGCAGCTGCGGCTCGTGATGCCTCTTCGCACCCTTCCCTGCCGCTCAATGCATATGCCGGGACTTACAATGACGGCTGGTATGGCGATATCACGATTGTGCTCGAAGGTCAAAAGCTGATCATGCGGTTTGGGCACACGCCGGCGCTCGTCGGAGACCTTGAGCATTGGCAGCACGACACCTTCGTCGTGAAGTGGAGAGACAGGGAACTGAGAGCGGATGCTTTTGTCAGTTTTGCGCTAAATCCCGATGGCAGTATCGATCAGGTGAAAATGAAGGCGGTGTCGCCCTTAACCGATTTCAGCTTTGACTTCCAGGACCTGCTCTTGAAGCGCGTGACGTCTGGTTCTACAAAGCGCTGAGCAAACCGCGGCCGCGGCTATCCTTTCGCCATTTTCAGTCCCAAGCCCGGTCGATCGGGAAGGATCAGTTTTCCCTTTTCGACCAGAACCCCTGAATAAGGGTCGTTGGATATGAGCAGGTTGCCGTCGAGATCGGCGTAGTCCACCAGCGGGGAGAGATGCGCCGCCGCGGTGACACTGCAGGAACTCGAGACCATGCAGCCCAGCATGGTTTTCATGCCCAGCACTTTCGCCATTTGAATCATGCGATAGGCTTGCAGGATGCCTCCTGCTTTGTCGAGCTTGATGTTCACGCCATCGAAGGCATCCGCGAGCTTGGGAATCGCGCTGGCGCTTAGACAGGCTTCATCGGCAATGAGCGGCAGATGCACACGCTGGCGCACCCACTTGGTCTCTTCCAGCATGGCCGCCGGCATTGGCTGTTCCACGAATTGCACGCCCTGCGATTCCAGCCAATTGATCTTCCGCACCGCTTCCTCTTTGTTCGTCCACCCTTCATTCGCATCTACGCGGATGGGCTTCTTGGTGACCGCGCGAACAGCGGCAATGGTTGCCTCGTCATTCCCCACGCCGACTTTGATCTTCAGCACCGGGAAAGCGTCCGCTTCCTGTATTTTCTGGCGCGTGGTATCGGGATCATCCATGCCGATGGAAAAAGTGGTGATGGGAGCATCCTCGGGATCAAGGCCGAAGTAGCGATAGAGCGGCACATTAAGCCGTTTGCCGATCCAGTCCATCAGTGCGATATCCAGGGCAGCCTTCGCGGCGAACTGGCCCTCCAACTGGCGGAATACCTGGGCCATCAGTTTGTCGAATTCCCATGGATCGGCCGACGTCAGTAAACTGCGGATAGACTCGAGGGCCTTCTGTCCGCCCAGGGCGTCTTCATGATATCGGACGATGGGCGCCCCTTCACCGTACCCGGTGACGCCGTCCCGCGTGTAGCGCACATGAAGCGTGTCACGATAATCGCTCGACGACATGGTCGTCGTCCATGTATGTCGCAGTTTGAGACGGATAACCTCGGTTTCCAGTTTTGCCGGTCCCGATCCCGCGGATTTTTGGGCCTCTGCGGCCGCCATGCTCCCCAGCGGCAACCGGGCGGTAATCCCTACGGCGCCCGCGGTCTTCAACCAGTTGCGACGATTCATTGTTTCACCCTCCGGGCAACCACCAGCAGTTTCGTCCATGGCTGATCGTCCAAGCGGCTGATTTGAACCATGGGATGGGCGTTGGTGGTGTCGTGAATAAACTCGCCGTTGCCGATGTACATCCCGGTATGCGTGATCCTCTCTGTCGAAGCACCGAAATAAAGCAGATCGCCGGGCTGCAATTCGTTGCGCTCCACCTTGACGGCCCCGCTCCAGCCGGCCTGCAGGTTGGCATCGCGCGGCATGATGATACCCCGGTGGCGAATCAGCATTTCCATGAACCCGGAGCAGTCGTAGCCAAAACTGGACATGCCGCCCCAAGTGTAAGTAACCCCCAGGAATTTCTTTGCCAGCCCGATGCACTCCTCGATGCTGAGCGGTTTCGGATCGACCGTGACATCGCCGGCTTGAATCCAGGCAAAGCGGCCATCCGGCAGGCGCACCTGAAGCCAGCTCTGGCTCCTCCCTTCCCCCGGCGCAATCACTTCCATCCGCGTTTCGAACGGAACCGTGATCATAGGTGCATGCCGGGTAACGCTTGGCTCTCGGTAGAGGTTGGCGGAAAGGTTGTCAACATGAGCGATCTTGCCGGAGGAGGCATAGGCCTTTTCATCCGCGGCAAGCCGCCGCAGCATGGCAGATTCAATCCATCCCGGATAGTCATCCGGCGTTTTGACCTTCACCCATCCTTCCTTTTCTTCAAGAAGCGTGACGGTAGTCCCATAAATGGCCTGCGAAACCACGTCGGCGTCTAGAGTGGCACGGGAATACATGTTGGCAACCGGCACAATTACCACCAGGCCTGATGTGTTCGGCCCGGTTTGCGCAATCGCAAAAACCGTCAGCCCAAGGATGGCACCCAGCAGGAATGCCCGCCGGGCCAGGATTGCGGAACTCCTCATAGGCCCTCGTTGATGGTCAACGCTCGATGGATGGAAACCTGCAACTTAATGGGCGGAACTAGACTATCATCCGTCTTTTTGAGCCTGGCATTGGTGGGCGGTGCAGGACTTGAACCTGCGACCCCCGGTGTGTAAAGTAGCACTATACATTGAGCCCATTGAATTTACAAGACTTAAGAGCGCAGGGTGCGGACGTTTTCCCGCAAAACTGAACGCAGCCGCACCCTGGGCGCACCCAACAAAGTTCACTTATGGGACCTATGGGGTCAGCCAATAGCTCCCACTGAACAATTCCCCTCCGGAGCGTAGGGTATTGATGCTACCCACACATTTCCGGTTTCGATTGGAAGACCCGCGGAGACCTTTTAAATTCGATCCTGCCTATTCGCGGGGGAGCTTCGACATTGCGCCCGATGGGCGTTTCGTGAGCGCTCTATGGAGTAAAGAGCCCGTAACAATAGCAATGCGGAATGAATTGATTGTTGTCCTCTGGTTCGAGGAACTCAAGTGCCCCGTCCCCACCTGAAATAACTGATCACGCCTGAACCGCATTATCGGAACCGTTGCGCCTAGTCGGCAAGACGCTTTCCCGTTGCACAGCCCTGGCATGTTCCCATGCTACCGTGGTTAGGGAGCACTTATCGAAAATGAGGCTGTGTGGGTGGAAAAGTGGTCGGTGAGCGAGGAAGCGTTGAATGGATTTGTGGATGTCTATCACGTCGCAAAATAATCCTGAGCAGCAGCTCTGCGTGTGGTTGTTTTTTTATCCAAACTGGCTGTCTGGCCGGTCAAGAGAGCATTGGCGCGATAGCAGCTCATCTGGTAACAGGTTGGTTCGGGTCCCAACCTGTTAAGGCCCTGTGGCTACCTCATTACGCCTTTAAGTGCTTTTATAAAAACTTCACAATTGCTGCAAATCCTGATTTTGTTTTTCCAGCTTCCCTGATCCTCGCCGTGGCAGATGGTTCCGTTAATAAACCAACAAAGGTGTCCAACTTGAAATTCCCAAGCGGGGCATTTACTTTTGATGTTTTGCGGGCACGCTCGAATGGTCCAGCAGGGGATGGCTCTCCTGCCGGCAGAGAGTTTTGATGCAAGAAGGAAAAGAATCTGTCTCTCCGTGTGAATCGGGATGTTTCTCCATCCTTGCTCAAAACTCTGTACTGATTTTATTGAGGTGCCCAACAACTGCCCCATTTCTTTCTGGGTTTTTCCAAGGAAATGACGAGCTTCAGCAAACTGTTTCCTGGTCATCTTCATCTGACTCCATGATTACTGCCATGCGATAATGGCCATGGCTGGAAAGCTTTTGCCACTCTTGAGCGCGTCTTCGATATCTTGTTTCCCAAGAATTTCACCCTCTTTTTTCGTAGGTGCTGTCGCATAAGAACGCGATTGCAATAGGTACCACAATTGAAAATTGTTGTTGACTCTGCTTTTTGAAAGTCCTATTGATATCGACATTTTACAGCAAAGTACGCTGATTCATCTATTCTCGTATTATATTAGGACTGCTTTTGCTGCCAGGCCTGTCGTGTTCGGGTGCACGGCGGATTTATCTAATAGCAAACGAACATGTAAATATGCGGCTCTTCTGGTCGCCGCTGGAATTAGTGTGCATTCTTACCCCTTGCCTTGTTGCAGGTTTTAACAGCTTTTTGAAATTATCTTCAAATCCAGGTGGCGATGGATACCTTCAGTGGAATCTGGTCATTCGGGTGTGTTGTGATTCGACACATACTTGCAGCAACACTAACCTCGCCTTCCCAGAAAAGGTGCAGTTTTATCATCGACCTCAGCGATGAACAGGCCCCAGAGATCACTTAGTGATTAGGAGATAACCCATGCGGGATAACAATTGTTGGGCACTGATGTTACTAATCTGCTTGTTGCCCGCAAGCGCCCTGGTCGCTCCGTGCCCTGCAATGGCTTGTGACACTAGCGTAACTGTCAATAATCTTTATGGACAAAATGGCCAGCTTTATCTGTTTCTGAGGGATCCAACTAACGGGAACAAACTTCTAATTTCTCAAAACTTCACCGTGCCAGTCACAAACGGTACGGCGACCTTCTCGCTTACTGTCGATCAGAATGGCAATGCGATAAACCTGCGGCCGGGCGTTCTTTACAATCTCACGCTGATGACATATGGACCGGGCGTTTGCTGATGTGCATAGTTGTACGAAACTAATCCGAGCATTGGTTCCGCGGGAGGCCGCGCAACCGTCACCGAACAGAGGAGCGTGGCTATGAACTTTCAGTTCTTCATCAGGCGTGGTACTACGTCGACTCTCCTTACAGCCGCTTTGCTATTTGCGGCGCACTCCGCCGCGGGCAGCCAATGGTATGACCTGAAGGTGATTGCAAAAACGGGCGATCCGGACCAGACAGGCAGAATCCTCACCGGCATCGGCGACAGCCCTTCAATCAACGACAACGGCACCGTGGCTTTCGTCGGCATCTTCGCAACGGGACAGTCGATTCTCATCGGCGACGGTTTGTCTCCCATAAAAAATATCACCCCTGGGTTCGTCTCCACGACACGCGCATTTGGCCGTGCCGTCCGGATCAACAATGCCAACGGCGTCGTCGGCCGAGATAGCGTCTCCGGCGCGCCTCCCGCCACGTTCGTCCGGGTTTGGGACAGCAACGCGACCGACACCTGGCTAACGTATGCGCGCGGGGGGACATCCGGGACTTTCGATTCAGTGTTCGCCTTTCCGAGCGTAAACAGCGGAGGCGACGTGGTATTCAGCGCATTGAGCGGTACCCAGACACTGCTAGTGTCGATGACTCCGAGTTTGTTCTCGAATCAGATTGTGCTACCCAACAACAGCCTGCCACGGCCGATGATTGCAGACGATGGCAGCATCGTGCTGCGCAGCGGGAACCTCGTGAATTCTCCGATCCTGCTCTACACGCTGAGCCTCCTTGCACCTAGCAGTATCGCCGGCGCGGCGAGCTTCGATGAGCTTGGAAACAGCCCCGGAATCAGCAGCAACGGCCAGATTGTTGTTTTTTACGGCAATATGAACGCAGCCGGGGCGACAAAATACAACGACCACCCGGGGCCGGGCATTTTCGCCAGCATCGATGTGGGCGGCGCGCGAGTCATCCAGCGAATTGCTGGCCTTACTTGTGACGGCAAAGTGGATCCGGGCGAAAAGGAAGTGATCGGCCAGTGCGCAAACGGCAAAACCGATGTGGGCCCATTCACGGCATTCGTAAACACAACAGACTCGCGGGTATCGGTAAACACAACTCAAGGCACTCAGCGTGCGGTCACCATTACATACATGGCCGTGGATGCAAGCGGAAAACAGGGCATTTATACCAGCCGTCTCAATTTCTTTGGCCAGAACGGCACCGTGTTCGATCCAGACGCACCTGGGGATTTTAGCGTTGGACCTCCGACGCTGGTAGTTGCACAAGGAGAAACAATAGGTGGCTTAACAAGCCCGGTACAGTCGCTCAGCATCTCCGATCCGGTTAACAGCCGCGACCGGGGGGACGTCGCGTTCTGGGTCTCCACGACGGGAGGGGAGGTTGCCGTAGTGCGCGCGCGACCGCAGCAAGTCATATTCCTGGATTTCGCGCCGAACGTTAATTTTGTGGGCGACGACCAGCCTATCCAGACCGCGTATTTGTGGAAGAATATAGGTCTCCAGCCGCTCTGGTTTGGCGATATGGCATCAGTGCTTGTGGCTTCGGGACGTGGATTTAATGCCGCGTTGGTGCAGGATGACATAGTGAATAAAGTACAGCAGGCGTTTGACGACTTGGATGTGGCTCCTGGCCTAAAGGCGAAAGTGAAGGTGTTCGGCCGTGTAGGGGAAACAATACCCAGCGGAGGCCCTATCATTCGAGTGTTCATAGGCGACGGCCCGTTCGGGCCTATTGCCGGCTGTGTAAACAAAGATAATTGTTGGCTCAACGGAATTGCGCCGGTCGTTGATATCTTTAACCAGGGGTCGATCCCCGAGCCGTATACGGATGGCGAGCAATACATAGACCTCAACAAGAACGGCAAGTATGACCTTGGTGAGCCATTCACGGACCTCAACAAGAACGGCAAGTATGATGCCCCGAACGGTCATTATGATTCTTTGGATGTATTCGCTGACTTAAACCAGGACGGCATCCGGGACAGCTGGGACTTCTCCACGAAGATTGTGATGGTCTTCGTGGACAATATCTTCAGGGTAGCGGATAAAAAGGGCGACGGGTCGCTTTACGGAAATTTCTGGGACGGTAACGGCAACCCAGTGCCGCTCAGTGCGACCGGCACGGATGAGATTACGCAGGAAGATGTTGAGACAGCGATCGCACATATCGTTGTTCATGAGGCGGGCCATGCTCTCGGTTTGCGTCATCTCGATGACTCCGTCTTTACAATCTTTGTGATGAAGAAGTCTCCGACCCAATTAAGGGTTGAGTCGCGTTTTATCAATATGAAGATGCAGTTGTCGCTTGATGCAAAGGAGCAATTCGTGGTAGGGAATTTGGAGAACTCCGCGGCACGCGTCGCATTCGCCGTTGGCAGTGATAATCCTGGACTTGGCGGCCAACCCAGTGGCATCGGACTGCCAATTCAGCGGGATCCCCCGAGCCCAGAGGTTATCTCCCAAGATTTTCGAACGGATTACAGCCTCAGCTCCTCGCTATCTTCCGGGGCCGTCACGGTCAAGAAAGCCTATTTGGGCATCGTCCCATATGGATCGGACTACCTGCTCCCCGAACTGATCGACTTGGGATCCGGTGATCTTGCAATGCTGCTGAGCCGTCAAATTCAGGTCCGGAGAGGTGACAGCATTTTCCTGCTAGGGAGTACGACAGGAACGGGAGTCGATATCTTTAGCGCGTCGCCAGCGGCAGCCGCGAGTGTGAACTCCATATCCCTCAACAACTCACTAATTCTGCTCACCGATGAGCGACTCCGTATCCCTTTGTTCGACGCCTCCCTAAATCCTCTCCCTGTCCTTTCCATGGACGTATATGCTGTAATCGGAGGCGTTCCGGTTAGAATCAGCGGTACCCAGGTGGCGGTGCCGAACGTGGTCGGCATGACCCAGGCTGCGGCAACGACGGCGATTCAGGCCGCAGGTCTGGTGCTTGGCAACGTCACGACAGCCTCCAGCAACACGGTGGCAGCGGGGAACGTGATCAGCCAGAATCCGGTGGCGGCGACGCAGGTCAACCAGGGTTCCTCAGTCAGCCTGGTGGTCTCATCGGGTCCCGCCCAGGTGGCGGTGCCCAACGTGGTCGGCATGACCCAGGCTGCCGCAACGACGGCGATTCAGGCTGCAAGTCTCGTGCTTGGCAACGTCACGACCGCATCGAGCAACTCGGTGCCGGCAGGGAACGTGATCAGTCAGAACCCGGTGGCGACGACGCATGT
>JBGQNR010000081.1:0-23164 GCA_041501225.1 Acidobacteriota bacterium | reverse complement strand
TACCTTGATCCCGCTTTTCACAAGGTTCTGAACATCCTGCCAGCGGGTTGGATTCCGAAGGCCCGGCGGATTGTCGTACGCCAACCCGTCGATGAAGCACACGGCCGGATGCCGGCGCATAATCGCGTCGGCATCCATCGCAGTCCCTTCGCCACAACTCTTGAGGGGAATAACTTCCAGCTTGCCCAGTAAAGCCTCGACCTCGGGCGTAACCTTCGGCTGAACCGCACCGACGACTACATCCTGTCCTCGTTCGCGGCGGCGGCGAGCTTCATCGAGCATGCGGAATGACTTGCCGACACCGGACGCGTATCCGAGAAAGATCTTGAGATGCCCTTTCGTGGCAGCCGCTTCCTCGGCCTGGACCTCGCGCAGAAATTCGTCGGGCGTTTTACGACCCTTTTCGCCCATAGGCATTCTCCAGCACGCAACTATTCACCCCACGAGGTAAGTATATCTCTTGTCCTATTAGAAACTCGCAATTCGGCACAGTATGTGGAGTGGCATCTGGCGTATTCGGGGCCAAGTCCTTGGATTGAACAGGTTCGTTCTTCACCTCGAATGCATGTTATCATATGTCCGTTGATTTCAGGCCTCGCTAGGCAGGCCGGTCTGGAGGCCGGCGCCCACATGACTCGTGTCTTACCGGACGCAAACCTGATTCATGTGGACGATCCGCGAGTTGATGTGTGCCAAAGGAAACCGCGCAGGAAATTCTCCGCTACAGAATGAAATCGAAGTGGAGTGGCAAGTCAGAGAATATGAAAACCAGGTCCTGCATACTCGCCCTCCCGAGAACAACGTCGTGTTTAACCAAGTTCACCTCAATGGGTTGACGCCTGTTCTATCTGCCAAAGTAATGCGCGGGTCAGCACCTCGGTGGACAACTATCATGCGAAAAGCCACGCTACTCCTAGAAGGTGAAAAGGGCGCCCATGCAGAATGCCGCCTGGTTCCGGTCGCCGCTGCCGAAGACCGAACGGTTAGAGTGGTCGTAGCGAACTTCCGGCCGGAACAGCAAGTGCGAGAGGATCTTATTTTTGGGATACGGCTTGATGGCCACGCCCACGGTGGTTTCGAAGTAGTCGGCGCTGACGGGCGCACCGAGGGAGAAGCCATTGGCGGCGTCTTTATACCACTCCAGCCGCGTGTTGAGTGTGAAGCGCGGATCCAACGCATAGCTGACGTAGCCATCTGCAGCGCCCCACTGCTTGGCGCCACCCGTCAAGCCGGGAATGTGCGGAGTCTCGACGTAGTCAAAGCCCAAGCCGAGGCTCAATTTGCCAGTGACCTTCCGAGTGATAACCAAGTCCAAGGCGGTCCACGAGTCGCTGCTGTCGCCCGGAGGTAGATTCTTTCCGACGCCGGCCGGGAACTCCGGGCCTTCCGTCATCACGAAAATGATGGAAGTCTTGTCGCTGGGCGTAAAGGTCACGCGGCCCAAGAAGTCCGGAACACCGTTGGCGTCGCGCAGCGACTGGTTCCAGCCACGCGTGAAGCCGGCGTCGAACGTCCAATGGGGATTCAGCACGTAGGTAAGGAAAGCGCCCGTCTGCGTGCCCGGCTCGGCGTAGAGAAACGAGTAACTATATGAATAGTTTGCTCTGGCCGGATCACCGAAAGCCCCGTAGATATTGGCGCTGAATTGCTCGAAGCCCGCCAGCTCGATCCATTTGCCCACGCGAAGTCGCAACGGCACGCCAGGGAAGGCCACGTCCACATAGGCTTGGAGAAAGTCCCATTGATTGCGACGCGTCTGCGTATCAGACATCCCATTAGAGTGGATGAACGCGGCATCCGCACCATAGATGCCTTCCGCGTGGAAGCCCACATCAAACTTCTTTTTCGTCGGATCGACCGTGCGCTCGAAGTTCAAACTGACCTTGTCAAGGATGACCTTGTTTCTGAAGCCGTTAAATCCCATGAAGGTCGGGCCATCGTTAAAGCCCGAAGAGGTAAAGTCATACATATAACCGCTTTCGACATAGCCATAAATGTTAATCCCCGCCTTTTTCAAAGCTTTGGCCTGTCCTCCCTTATCGAAAACGAACATCAACGGCGCTAACGCCGGTTCAGGCGCAGCCTCTGGAGGCTTTGCTTCCTGGGCTCCCTTGTTGTCCGCCGGTGCGGAACTCGCGGGGGCCTGAGCTGGTGGAGTCGCTGCCGACGGCTCTTGAGGCTGATCTGCAGGCGCTTGACCCGACTGCCCTAACGCGGGCAGTGCCAGGAAAAAACCAAACAGGAATGTGAGGAAATATCTCGATTGCATAAGTTCTCCTTTTAATTTCTCTCAAAGTGATTTCATGTTGTCTCAGGCGGATTGCCGTGGGCCGTCTGGGATTTTCCCTCTAGGCGAGATGCAGGATTCC
The DNA here is from genome assembly GCA_041501225.1 of Acidobacteriota bacterium. Taxonomy (GTDB): domain Bacteria; phylum Acidobacteriota; class UBA6911; order UBA6911; family UBA6911; genus JAFNAG01. Next base: position 20,795 of record JBGQNR010000081.1, on the reverse strand, counting down.
CAGGATTCGATCGAGCAGCCAGATGCCGGGGAAGGGAGCAATGATTCCACCCAGGCCGTATACCAGAAGATTGCGGCGCAAAAGGGCGGCAGCACCCATGGGTCTATAGGACACGCCGCGCAGAGCCAGTGGAATCAGGGCGATGATGATCAGGGCGTTAAAGATCACCGCCGCCAAAACTGCACTCTCTGGGCTGTGGAGTTTCATGATGTTGAGCTTGCTCAGCTCCGGATAAGTCGCCATGAACAGAGCAGGCAGGATCGCAAGGTATTTCGCGACATTGCTGGCAATCGAGAAAGTCGTCAAAGCGCCGCGTGTCATCAGCAACTGTTTCCCGATCGCGACTACCTCGATCAGCTTGGTGGGATTGCTGTCAAGATCGACCATGTTGCCTGCCTCTTTGGCGGCCATCGTCCCGGTATTCATTGCCAGGCCCACATCGGATTGAGCCAAGGCCGGAGCATCATCTGTTCCATCGCCTGTCATGGCAACCAGACAGCCTCTCGCTTGCTCCCGGCGGATCAGATCCATTTTCCCCTTGGGCGTCGCCTGGGCGAGGAAGTCGTCGACTCCGGCTTCCTCGGCGATAGCTGCCGCTGTAAGCGGATTGTCTCCGGTAATCATGACACTCCGAATACCCATGGCGCGCAGCTGGTCGAAGCGTTCCCGCATGCCCCCTTTTACGGTGTCTTTCAGGTGAATCACGCCCAGCACCTTGCCGCCATTGGCAACTGCCAATGGGGTCCCTCCCGCCCTTGCAATGCGATCCGTGATATCGGTCAAGTTCGGCGGAACCTTTCCGCCCTGCGACTTTACGAACTCGATCACCGAGTCCACGGCGCCTTTGCGAATGGAACGCTGGCTCAAATCGACGCCGCTCATGCGCGTTTGGGCGGAGAAAGCAATAAACCTGGCATCATGCGAGGCCACATCTCTTCCACGAATATTGTATTTCTTCTTGGCGAGCACAACGATGGACCGGCCTTCCGGTGTCTCATCAGCCAGGCTGGAAAGCTGGGCTGCGTCGGCCAGCTCGGCCTCCGATACACCATCTACAGGAATGAACACCACTGCCTGGCGGTTGCCAAGCGTAATGGTTCCCGTCTTATCGATCAAGAGCGTGCTGACGTCGCCCGCGGCCTCCACCGCCTTGCCGCTGATTGCCAGCACATTATGCTGCATAACCCGGTCCAGTCCCGCGATTCCGATTGCGGATAGCAGCCCTCCAATCGTCGTGGGAATCAGACAGACCAGCAGCGAAATCAGTACGGCGATGCTGGGGACGCGCCCCGCGCCCGCGGCGGCCGCGCTGTATGCGACAAATGGATGCAGCGTAACCACCGCCAGCAGGAAAACCAGGGTCAGGCCAACGATGACAATGCTCAACGCGATTTCATTGGGAGTTTTCTGCCGCTCCGCCCCCTCGACCAGGGCGATCATCCGGTCCAGAAAGGTCTCACCAGGGTTCGAGGTGACTTGAATCTTGATCCAGTCCGAAAGAACTTTGGTGCCGCCCGTTACCGAGCAGCGATCTCCCCCGGATTCACGAATTACCGGAGCGCTTTCGCCGGTGATGGTCGACTCATCGACGCTCGCGATACCCTCCACAACTTCTCCGTCTCCGGGAATGATTTCACCAGCCTCGCAGATTACCACGTCGCCCTTCCGCAGCCGGCTGGCAGGCATCTTCTCGATTTTTCCACCGTTCACGATTCGTTTGGCCATTGTTTCGGTCTTGGTCTGGCGCAGGGTGTCTGCCTGCGCCTTCCCGCGCCCCTCCGCCATGGCTTCTGCGAAATTGGCAAATAGCACTGTAAACCAGAGCCAGAGAGCAATCTGAAAGGTAAAGCCGAGGTCTGTGGCACCATTCACGAGGTCACGGAGTACCACGGCGGTTGCAAGCGCGGCCCCCACTTCGACCACGAACATGACGGGATTTTTCATCATTGTGATCGGTTTGAGTTTAACGAATGAATCCCTTATTGCCCGCTTCAGAATCGGCGGGTCGAATAGTGGACGCGCCCTGAGGCGCTTCGCCGGCAAAAGCGAAAGGTTCCGAGATTCTGAATATGTCGTCATGGGCGAGAACATGTTGCCACTGCCGGGCCATTCGGCCGTCATTTCGGTTCCCCGGTCAGCCGGCGGACTGGCCGGCCGGCATGTGTTACATCGGAAGTTCTGGGTCACTTGCCCGTCGTTGCCCCCGATTTGCCGGGCGCGGCTTTGTCCAGTGCAAGGTTGAGTTTCAGCACGTTGACGGCCGGCTCGCCCAAAAAGCCCAACTGACGGCCCGCCGTGTTCTCCGCGACCAGCTTCTCCACCTGGTCTTCCGAAAGTTCGCGCGCTCTTGCGACGCGGGCCACTTGTAGCGCCGCGTTGGCCGGGCTGATGTGCGGATCGAGGCCGCTGGCCGAGCGGGTTACGGCGTCGGGAGGCACAGGCGCGTTGTCCGCTAGTCCGTTCTCCTTGCGGTAGGCCGCCGCCAGGTCTTTGATGCCGTCAAAGTTGGAGGGGTCATCCTTGCCGTCCGGCAGCTTTTTGTGGATGCCGTTGATGAGCTTGTCGCTCGTCGGCCCCAGGTTCGTGCCGCCGGACGCGCTCGCGTCGTAACCACTGCCCGCCGCCGATGGGCGCGGATGGAAGTAGCCCGGCGCGGTGAAGTTCTGGCCGATGATTTCCGAGCCAACCACCTTGCCGTTCTGCTCGATCAGGCTGCCGCCAGCCTGATGCGGGAAAATCGCCTTCGCAATCATCGTAATCACGGACGGGAAAATCAGTCCTGTGAATATCGTGAAAACCAGCACGCTCACGATCGCCGGTCGCAGTTGTCTTAACATGGCTCGTTCTCCTTGTCACGCCAGGTGCAGCAGCACCAGCAAACGGTCAATGATCCAGATAGCCGGAAACGGAATGAGGACACCGCCGACGCCGTAGATGAACAGGTTGCGCTGCAGAACGGCGGATGCGCCCATCGGTTTGTAGGCCACACCGCGTAGCGCCAGCGGGATCAGCGCGATGATGATGATCGCGTTGAAGATCACGGCCGCCAGCACCGCCGAATTGGCAGTTGTCAGCGCGTTCCCTGGTCCGTACTTCAGGAAGTTGATGATTCCCAGCATCGGATAGGTCACCGCGAACATCGCCGGGATGATGCAGAAATACTTGGAGATGTCGTTGGCGATACTGAAGGTCGTTAGCGAGCCGCGCGTCATCAGAAGCTGCTTGCCAATCTCCACGATTTCGATCAACTTCGTCGGGTTGCTGTCGAGGTCCACCATGTTGCCCGCTTCCTTGGCGGGCTGGGTTCCTGTCTGCATCGCCACGCCGACATCCGCCTGTGCCAGGGCAGGAGCGTCGTTGGTGCCATCGCCGGTCATCGCCACGAGCTTGCCCCCCGTCTGCTCCTGCTTGATAAACGCCATCTTGGTTTCAGGCGTCGCCTCCGCGAGGAAGGTATCTACGCCTGCCTCTTCCGCGATGGATTTAGCGGTGAGCGGATTGTCTCCGGTAATCATCACGGTCTTGATGCCCATTGCCCGGAGTTGGTCGAACCGCTGGCGCATCCCGCCCTTGACGATGTCTTTTAGATGGATGACTCCGAGCGTCTTGTCATTCACCGCGACGACGAGCGGGGTTCCACCGGCGGAGGCGATGCGCGCGATGATCTCATCCAGTTCACCGGGCACGGCTCCCCCCTGCTCTCTGACATACTGTTTTACGGCATCGCCCGCGCCCTTGCGAATCTGCGTACCGTCCAGGTTGACGCCGCTCATGCGCGTCTGTGCCGTGAAGGGGATGAACTCCGCTTTATAGCTCTGGAGTTCGCGTCCGCGCAGGCCGTATTTCTCTTTTGCCAGCACGACAATACTGCGGCCTTCGGGAGTCTCGTCAGCCAGGGACGAAAGCTGCGCGGCATTCGCCAGTTCTTCGATCTTTACGCCCTGCAGTGGAATGAATTCCACCGCCTGCCGATTGCCCAGCGTGATGGTTCCGGTCTTGTCGAGAAGCAGCGTGTTCACGTCGCCCGCGGCTTCGACCGCCTTGCCCGACATCGCCAGCACGTTATGCTGCATGACGCGATCCATGCCTGCAATCCCGATCGCGGAGAGCAGGCCGCCGATGGTCGTTGGGATCAGGCAGACCAACAGTGCCTGCAGCAGAAACATGCTCGGCAGTGTACCCGCTCCCGCCGCGCGAATGCTGAAGGCTGCGAACGGCACGAGCGTCATGACAGCCAGAACGAAAATAATAGTCGTGCCTGCCAGCAGAATCGTCAGCGCGATCTCGTTGGGCGTTTTCTGCCGCCGCGCGCCTTCGACAAGGGTAATCATCCGGTCTATGAAGGTTTCTCCGGGGTTGGAGGTGATCCTGATGACGATTCGATCGGAAAGTACTCTTGTGCCGCCCGTGACCGCGCTGCGATCGCCGCCGCTCTGGCGGATGACCGGCGCACTCTCGCCGGTGATGGCCGATTCGTCCACGCTTGCGATGCCCTCGATCACCTCGCCGTCGCCGGGGATGAGGTCCCCCGCCTCGCAGACAACGGTGTCGCCCTTGCGCAGCTGGGTGCCGGGGACGCGCTCCTCCTTGCCTTTAACGAGCTTGCGGGCCATGGTGTCGCTCCTGGTCCTGCGCAGCGCGTCGGCCTGTGCCTTGCCGCGACCCTCGGCCATCGCCTCCGCGAAGTTCGCAAAAAATACCGTGAACCAGAGCCAGAGGGTGATCTGGAAGTTGAAGAACAGATTGCGCCCCCCGGTGAACAAGTCCCGTATGAGTAGGGCTGTCAGCACGACGCTCCCCACTTCGACCACGAACATAACGGGGTTTTTGGCGACCAGCCGGGGATCAAGCTTGCGGAAAGCGTCCACGAGGGCGCGCTTGACGATCGGCGGATCGAACAGCCGTTTCGGAGCGTACTTGGGTTTCTTGTACGCCTCGACTTCCACAGTCGGAGTGGGAGCGGAAGGAATATTGCCTATTTGCGTTGCCATAGATTTGTTCCCCTTAGCCCGGAGCAGGGGCACGGCGCGCCGTGCCCCTGCCATGCTGGGCAGTCTAGAATAGCTTTCCGGCGATCATCTGGAAGTGCTCCACAATGGGGCCGAGCGACAGCGCGGGGAAGTACTCGAGGGCCCCCACGATCAGCACGACGGCGGCCAGCATGAACGCGAAAGTGCCGGAATCGGTAGCTAGAGTACCCGCCGATTCGGGCACGGCCTTCTTGCGGGCCAAGCTTCCGGCCATGGCCAGAAGCGGGATCATCATGAGGAACCTGCCGATCAGCATCGCGATACCCCCCGTGAGGTTGAAGTACGGCGTGTTGGCCGTCAGGCCGGCGAAGGCGGAGCCGTTGTTGCCCGTCTGGGAAACGTATTGATATAGGATCTCCGAGAAGCCGTGTGCGCCGGAGTTGTTGACGTTGTTCCAGGTTCCGCCGTAGTAGTTGGAGGGGCTGCTGTTGTTGACGTGATTCCAGGCGGCAGCGGGATGCTCGGCCAGCAGCTTATCCTCGTCCGCTTTTTGCGCATCGGTGAAGGTCTGCGATGTACTGCCCGGAGGCAGGTTGACGTTGGTGCCGAAGGCGGTCCACACCACGACGTTGGCGAACAGAAGGAGCACGGCCAGAATCGCCATGCGCACCTCGAACTTCTCGATCTTCTTGCCGATGTACTCCGGCGTGCGCCCGACCATAAGGCCGGCGAGGAAGACCGCGACCACCGCATACATCAGCATTCCAAAAAGGCCTGCGCCGACGCCGCCGAAGATCGTCTCATCGCACATGATGTTGATCAGCGGGACCATCCCGCCCAGCGGCGTGTAGCTGTCGTGCATGGAGTTCACGGCGCCGCAGGAGGCGTCGGTCGTCACGGTCGCAAACAGCGCGGAATGGGTGATGCCGAAGCGCACCTCTTTGCCCTCCATGTTGCCGCCCGGCTGTCCGTCCGTCGCCGTGGCCATCACGCCGAGCTGAGCGACGTTCGGGTTGCCCTTCGCTTCGGCCCAGTAGCACACGCCGAGGCCGGCGATGAACATAAAGGCCATCGCCCCAAAAAGGGCCCAGCCCTGTTTCGTGTTGCCCACCATCTTGCCGAAGGTGTAGGTCAGCCCGGCTCCTATCGCGAAGATAGAGAGCATCTCGATGAGGTTGGTGAGCGGCGTCGGGTTCTCGTAGGGATGGCCGGCGTTGGCGTTGAAGAAGCCGCCGCCATTGGTGCCGAGGTTTTTGATGCACTCTTGCGAAGCGACCGGCCCCTGCCCGATGGCCTGGTCCGCGCCTTCCAGCGTTTTGACCTGCGTGTAGGGAGCGAAGTTCTGCGGAACACCCTGCTGTACGAGAAAAAGCGAATACACCAAGCAGATCGGCAGCAGGATGTAGAGAGTGCCGCGCGTAATATCGACCCAGAAGTTGCCGATCCCCTCCGCCGAGCGCCGGGCGAATCCTCGCACAAGGGCAATAGCAACCGCGATGCCCGTGGCCGCCGACATCCAATTGTGCCAGGCCAGCGCCACCATGTTGGAGAAGTAGCTGACGACGGCTTCCGGCACATAGTTCTGCCAATTGGTGTTGGTGGTGAACGACATCGCCGTGTTGAAGGCGAGGTCGGCCGTCATCTCCTTGCCTGTGAAGCCCTTCGGATTGAACGGGAGGTGACCCTGCAAGCGCAGCAGCGCATAGGTGAGCAGCGCACCGACGACACTGAACATCAGCATCGCGAGAGTGTACGTCGTCCACTTCATGTCCTCCTCTTCCCTGACGCCGAAGAGCTTATAGAAGAGTCGCTCGATAGGCCGCAGAACCGGTGTCAGAAAGGTGCGCTCGCCCTGGAAGACCCGGGCCATGTAGGCTCCCAGCGGCTTGGTAAGGAGCAGGAGCACGCCGAAGAACAGCGCCATTTGCAATATCCCATTAGATGTCATCATGGCCTCCTAAAACTTCTCAGGCTTCAACAGCGCGTAGATCAAGTAAATGAGGAGCAGAACGGACACGATCCCGGTCAAGATGTAGTCTGTCATCCTATTCCTCCTTCTCCAATTTCGCGCAGCCGCGTGTAAACGCCGCCGCGACCACAAAGAAAACGACGGTGACAACGATGTAAAAGATGTCCTGCATGCCGTCACTCCTTTCTATTAAGGCCGTATTACATGCTGAAAAAGGGGACATCCCACTTTTTCGCTTCGTTCTTGCTCTTCTCCAAGTGTGAGCCCGAAAAGCGGAATGTCCCCTTTTCCGCCATAAGGCTGGGAACCATATGCTTCTTGCCCTCCGCGTAAGAGCATACGCCGGAAGCCCTGAAGAACTCGTGTGAAAGACAGGAAGAAAACGTGGAAAATCCAGGAAGAATTTATAAAGCTTCCGGCAGGCCGTTGAAGCGGTAGCCGACCCAGGGCTCGGTCGTGATGAACTGGGGATTCTCGGGATTCAGCTCGATCTTTTTGCGCAGGTTTTTGATGAAAACGCGCAGGTACTCGACCTCGGAGCCATAATCGGGCCCCCACACCGCCTGCAGCAACTCTCGGTGGGACAGTGCCTGATTTGGGTGCTGGGAAAGGTAGCGGAGCAGATCCAGTTCTTTGGGGGTCAGGTGGACTGGCTCGGCTCCGTTCGAGACTGTCCGCGCATTGAAATCGATCAAGAGCTGCCCAACGCGAATCCTGCGGGGTGACGAATGCGAGGTCGGCACGCGCCTGAGCGCGGAGCGGATGCGCGCCAGAAGCTCCGGTGTGCTGAACGGCTTGGTCACAAAATCGTCGGCACCGGCATCCAGTGCCGCAACTTTGTCCGCCTCCGAATTCCGCACGGTGAGCATGATAATGGCGATGTCGGAGTCGCCCCTGATCGCGCGGCAAGCGTCCATTCCGTTCATGCCGGGCATGTTGATGTCGAGGAGCACCAGATCCGGGTGGAACTCGTGGATTTTTTGGAAACCCTCCTCGGCCGTCCTGGAATCCTCCACTTCGAACCCGGCGCTGGCCAGCGTAGTGCGCATGATCCGCCGGATTTGCGGCTCGTCATCAATCACGAGAATGCGGCCCGCGCTCACGATGCGCCTCCTTTGATTTGCGCCGGCAAGGTCATGCGGAAAGTGGTTTCACCGACGCGGCTGCTCACCGTCAGGTCTCCCTGATGCGCACGCACGATGCTTTGGGCAATCGTAAGCCCCAAGCCGGAGCCCGGGATTTTTGCCTGCACAGCAGGACCTCTGTAGAACCTGTCAAAAATGCGGCTCTGTTCCTCCGCAGACATCGCCTCCCCGCGATTGGTGATTTCCACGGTCACCGTGCCGTCGGAGTCGTAGACGCGGATCGAAAGAGGTGTTTGCGGATAAGAATATTTCAAGGCATTGTCGATCAGCTGCTTCAGGGCAAGCTTGATCAGGCGGCGGTCCATGGCGCTGGTCCGGAGTTGCTCTTTGGCGTCGATCTCAATCGGCCGCCTGTCAATCTCCGTCTGCATCGAGCCGACCACATCTGAAACCACCTCGCTCATCCTGGATGGCTCGGGCTGAATCTTTATGTGTGCCGTATCCAACTGTGCCATCTCTACGACACCCTCGATCAGATTCTTCAAGTGATCCGCTTCTTCGTCGGCAATCTTGAGCAACTCCCGTCGGCTTTCCACCGGCTGGTCGGGGTTATCCAGGAGCGAGGTCGTTGCCGCCTTGATGGAGGTCAACGGAGTCTTGAACTCGTGTGCCATGGCGTCGATGATGGTCGTGCGCAACCGCTCGCTTTGCCGCGCAGCTTCGATCTGATGCGCGAAATCCTGTGCGCGCGCCCTTTCCAGGCCGATGGCCATCAGGTTGGCAATCCCCTTCAGCACGGAATCCGGCATGCGGGCGCCCTGAATCGCGAGGCTGGCAATCGGTTCAGTTCCCAGATGGATGGCCGTAACGATCCGATTGGACTGCAAATCGGAATAAGTTGTCCCGTGCGCCGCGGCCTCACGAAGATGATCATCGAGGCCTTCGAGATCGGATGGGCCGGCCCGATAAAACTCGCCTGTGCGGTGCTCGTAAAGCACAGCCGCATCAAATTGGAAAATCTCCTGTAGCTTGCGCACGAGTTGCGCGGGGAACGACTCCAGGCTGCTGATCAGGAGGATGGCACGGCTGAATGTGTACAGCCGCTCGATATCCTGCTGCCGTTCTATGGCATCGAGCGCGCGTCGCTTCGCTTGCGTCGACAACCGGCTCGCAATCAGCGAGGTTACCAGGAAGCTGAACAGTGCCACCCAATTCTGCGGATCCTGAATCGTGAAGGTCCCGACTGGCGGCAGAAAATAAAAGTTGATGGTGAGTGTAGCTGCGATCGAGGTGACGGCAGCTTCCAAGAACCCCCAGGTGCTGGCCAAAACAAGCACCAGCAACAGGTAGGCAAATCCTGCAGTTGTGGGGTTGGCAGAGATCCAGTGTGCTGCCAGGGTGATTGCCGCCAGCCCTGCAAGTGACAAAGCCAACCTCGACGCGCGCCTGCCCACGGCTTCCCTCCCTGAGACATTCTATCCCAAGTGTTCCCGCCATCGACACAGGATTTCTAAATAGGGGGACTGACGACGATAACAATTTGACACGGCGATGTTTGATAGATTACCTTACCCTGGAGATGATGCTTAGAATCAAATTTCGGGCCTGAAATCTAGTCCTAAGCGCACAATCAATGATTTACGCATAAGCATACTTACAAATCAAGGTTCACGCCTCGAGCCGACATTATCGGATTGAGCACTAAAATCAAAAAACGGCCTCGTTTTTTGGCCCTAAGCCCACTTTTGCGCGCCCCGATCGGTACTTCATCCAATGATTTCAATGGCTTGTCGTCGTCAGTCCCGGTTCGCAACGTACAAGCGTGGCAACGCGGATGTCGGGCGCCGGCTTCGTTTTCACTAACCGAGTGCCCCGTGGCAAGCAGGCCCTGGCTGCAGGATGGAGTCTGGGGTCGAATGATTCTGCGATTTGAGCAGCGCGCGGGCGCGTCACCCGCTTTGCGAAATTCTTGGGGTGCATGAGGTGTATAATTCGCTGTTGTGCGAGCCACGACGATTCTGGAACAGTCGGGAAAAGGCAATTCATCCTTAACCATAAAGGCGGCGAGATGCAAGAAGACAGAGACGAAAGCCTATTACTTCTGGGTGCCGGGCCCCTTGCGGCTATTCTCTTAGGGCTGGCACTAGTGCCACTGCGCAGCTTTACCTCGGCCTCCAACTTGGGTTTCGCATTCATGGCCTTGACGATATTGGTGGCAGAGTACGGGGGGCGCCGCGCCGCTGTGGCCACGGCTTTGTGCTCGGCGCTGAGCCTGGACTTTTTTCTCACGAAACCGTACCTGCGGCTCACCATCGTGGACAAGCACGACATCATCGCATTCGTCGGGCTCGGCGTGTGCGGACTCATCGCCGCCGCCCTCGGATCGCAGCGCGGCGAGAGAGTCGCTTCGCTTGCGAGCGCCCGCAAACAGCTTGAGATGCTCCATGCAGCGATCGGGGATCTGGAGAGCAGCCGGCCGCTTACGTCCAGGCTGGGGGCGATCCTCGATACGGCTATCGTCGTCTGCCCCATCGCAGGGGCGGTCGTCCGCGATGCCCAGGATCGGGTCCTGGCTGCCACCGACGCGGGGCATGTGGCAAAGGGCGTACCCAACCAGATTCTCGCGCTGAAAACTCTGCTGCCGCTCGGGGCTGACGAGGACGACCGGCCCCATCCAATCCCGGCGGCAGGAGCGCGCGTGGCTCTCGCGGTCGGAAACCGGCAACTCGGCTGGTTGGACCTGTGGGGGAACGGAGTGCCCGCGAGCGAGCAGCTGCGCCGCTCACTCGGGGACACCACGCAACTCCTGGTCTACCACCTGCCGGGGGCAAAGTCGGCCGAACGGAACCTTTAGGGCGCGCCTGCTCAGAAAGATCTTTGAAGTGGACCCTTTTTCGGAAAAGTCTCCCATGCACCGGGGCGCACCTAGGTGCATGAAAATCAATGGCCTTTTTAAAGCAGCCCCAAATGACACGAATCGGTAAGAAGTTCGTGTCGTTCGTGGCTGCTTTTGCGGTTTTGAGGCGAGTTATTTTGAAGCAGGATCAAAAGAAAGAACCACGAAAGACACGAAATTGATTTGGTGTCTTTCGTGGCTTGTTGGCTAAGCTTCTCTCATGCACTGGCCGATTTGAGCGCGTCGCTGCCAATTCTTCCCTGGCGGCAGAATGCGCTGCTCATGAATCCGGCAGAGAGTTTTGCCTGCACTTCCAGGGCTTCCGACAGCGACACGCTGCAGGATTGCCGGATACAGTCAAAAATCGCCTTGCGCGCAGCTTGCGTCAGAGTAGCGTCAGTTTCCGGAAGAGAAACGTCCGTCGGCACGTGCTGTAGTACTTCTGCCACAACATCACGCCGGGGAAGTTCCTGGGCCTCGCTGGCCGCGGTTTGCCAGGCGACGTGCAGGGCCTGCTCCAAAGGTCCGGCGTAATCGATCAGCCAGGGAATTGCATGTTCGGCAGAAACGGACTCTCCGGTCAGCAGAAACTGGAGCAGCCTGGGCCAGGCGGCGGGTTTGGTTTTGCGGAATGGCCAGTGGCAGCCTTCCATGCCCGGCACCACCGGCAACGTTACTTCAGGCATGCCAAGCTGCGCCTTCTCGACGCAGACCAGGTAGTGGCAGTGCATCATCAATTCCAGCCATCCGCCCAGGCAGCGTTTGCCGCCGACGAACCCGACCGAAACGCGAAACTCGTCGTGCAGCCGTCTGGCGGTTTGGGACCAGCGGCGTGAGATTTCGAAGCCATGTGCCACGTTATCGAGCGCAGGGAAGAACTCGCTTACGTCCGCCCCCGTCATTTGGGTGGAGAGATGAAAATCGCCGGTGACGATGACACGCTCGATTTTCTCTGCCACGAGCCAGTCGACGGCCCGGTTCAATTCAGCATCGACGTCTCCGTTATAAGTCTCCCGGCCGATGCTGATCACGCCCACGGTGCCGTCATGCTCGGCATTGACGTAGAGTTGTTGCCATTCGCGACTTTCCACCCGGGCGAATGCGCCGGGATGCCAGGCAGAGGAGGCGGCCCCGGGATGGAGCCGATGGTAGGCCTCCACCCTTGCGATCGCGGCGTCGGGGCCGATGCTGCGAATGCATGCGAGGCTTCCTCTTCGGAACTGTGCGCCGAGTTCGCCGATGATATTGAGGTGAGATAGGTGAGCCCTGTTCTCATGCAGCATCAGGCTGGTCATCTGAATTACCGGACCGAGGATCCAACTGCGCAGTTCATCTTCCTCCAGCGCGCTCAGATCCCAATTCACCAGGGGTCGGAAGTGACCCGGCGGATACCACGCCTGTCCGCTCTCCTTACGTTCGACGAGGTCAGGGGTGGGCGCAAACAGCTCGCCGTATTTCTCACTCAAATGGTGCAGGCACGACCAGGTGAGAAAATTGGCGCCGCGGGGGCCAATGACATCATGAGCGCGGAACGGATTCGGGCCCACCATCTTCCTGATGTGTTTGTCAATCTTCCAGTAAGGCATGTTGGAGGCCCGCTGGTATCTCAGGCCGGCGAGGGTAAGGCCGCAGAAAAGAACATCCAACACAAAGGACCAGTGATCGCTGACTGGAATGGGGATGAGCCCGAGAGACCAGAAGAGCCTGGTAACATCCGAGGGTTCCGGCTCGACGACTTCCCAGATCTTGTTGGTCTCGTGAGGGAAGGCCGGGTGGGCAATGGCAACTCCCAGTTCGGAAGCCGGAAAACCCGAGGTCACCGAACGGATTTCGATCTCTGGAAAGGCCTCACGAAAGATACGGTAGTGAGCTTTCTTGATTTCGAGAATCTCGGGGATGGCCTCGAGCAGGAAGCGAGGCCGGAACCGGCTCAAGTCGGCCGGCAGAGAGCGGCCATCGTAGTGGAGCCGGATCACGCTGGCCATGATGGCTTCGGCACGTTCTTTGCCGAAAGTCTTTTGCAGTCCGGGGAAGTGCCTGCCGATGCCGTCCGGGACGCCTGCGAAGTCGAGCGCCACCGTCCGGATGCCGAACGGCTGGAGCCTTGAGGCTAGCTGCATGGTCTTGCCTGCGCCCACGATCCCGTTGGCGCCGGAAATCACCATGGCGCCGCGCCGATCTGGTTGGCCGAAGACCCTGTCCACGAGGCTTTCCGATGTGGCCGGCAGCTGTCCGCTCTTGAAAATTCCCAGCACGGTCCCCAGGCCCAGGGTCTCGATGGTCGGTTTTCGTAGCGACTTCATCTTCGATCCCCTCCGTCCGCGACCTGGAAGACCGCGGCAATACCGACATCCCCAGCGGCACAGCCAAATATAAGGACGTAGCCGCCGCCTAACCGTACCGCCTCCTCGAGCGCTTCGATCAAGACGCGCGTCAGGGTCGGGCCCTGCGGATGGCCCCAGACGAGCGGGCTCCCGGTTGTGTTCATCTTGTGCCAGTCATAATCCATGAGCCGGGCAAAGATCACATCGTTGACCGCGAACGGATTGTGATTTTTCACCACTGCAAAATCGGTCATTTTCAATCCGGTTCGTGCCAGCAATTTCTGGACGGCAAACGCCGGCGCTTCGGGCATCAGGACCGGCAACGTTCTCACTTCAGTTTTTGCGACGAGCTGAATGCCAATTTCCGGCCTCCGGCTCAGATCGCGGGCTTTTTCCGGGGAAGTCACGAGCAGCGTTGCCATACCGTCGGAGGCGTGCGTTTGCGTGCCGGCGGTAACGCACCGGTCCAGTTCCTGCATGGCGCGCAGTTCATCCATAGTCATGTGGCGCACACCTGCATCCTTGTCGATACGGCCGAGTGGACTGCCCCGTTGATCCAACACATCGAGCGGCACCAGGATGTTGTCGAGCAGCCCCGCATTCAAGGCGTTGTGGTATTGGCTGTGGCGATACCAGGCGAGTTCGTCCACCTCGCACCGGTCGCATTGGTACTTTCTGGCTGCCTGGCCGGCGCAGGCGAGCATGGCTTTGCCGGTAGCCGGGTCGAAGCCGAAGTTGTCCCACACGTCGCTGAGTACGAAGGTCCTCTGATGCGATCTCCGTTCCGGAAAAACGCCTGCAGGAGAATCACTGGTGCGGTCGAAAGTGAGCACGCCGACGACGTCCTGAGCCCCGCCCTGCACCTCGGCGACTGCCGCCACCACGGCTTGCAACCCTGTAGCGCAAGCCTGTTCGAGGTGATAGCCGGGGATGCGCCGTCCCATACAGCTGGCCACGAGGGGCGCATTCCAGAATTTCCAGTGCCATGGAATGGTCGAACCGATGATGAGGTATTCGATCTCGGCTGCGGGAACTTTTCTCAGCCCCAGGATTCGGTTCATGGCCTCGCCGGCGAACTGCCCGATATTCACTTCCGCCAGTGCAGACATCTGCCAGGCAGGGAAGTAACTGCTGCCCCAAGTCCCGTACGGGATCCTGGCTCTGGAGAACGATTGGGTTTGACCGTTCATTCCTCGCTCCATCCAATCCAAAAACAAAAAAAGATGAACCACGAAGACCACAAAGACCGCGAAGATAAAATCTTCAGGAAATTCTTTCTTCGAGGTCTTTGCGGTTCACTTTCATTGCCAAATCTGGATCTTTGCATAGCGCTCTCGCTATCCATTGCTCAATTGCCGGCAACCGACTTCCACCACTCGTTCAGGTACAAGCCCAGCATTTCGCGCCGATACTCCCGCGGCAGCAGGTCATTATCGACAATATTGCATGCCTGGCGTACGCGCTTGGCAAGGCCGTCTGGAGTAAGGTCGTCCAGGCTTCCTTGCACTAAAACCGGAGCCATGGAAACCCCGTTCACACACAAGCGGGCGACGCGTTGGCGATCGACCGTCGCGGCCACCGTGAGTGACGTAAAGTCGATGCTGCGGCGCAGGCGCAACTTCCGATACCACCACGAGACCGGCTGCATGGAAATCGCAATCTTAGTGAGGATCGCATCATCGCTCAGCCCGCGATGGGGTTGGATCCCGTCCGGGGCATACAGATCCGCCAGGGGAAAGGTCGCTTGCCCTTTCTGGTGGACAACAGCAATCCGGGCATCGAGGGCAATCAGGGCTGCCGCCAGATCCGAAACGTTCCTGGAATAGCACCCGGCTTGAGTTCCTGTAATTCTGCAGGTGTCGCCACACTCCTTCAGACAGCCGCCGGCTGCCGCCCTCCATTCAACGGATTGGTTGTAGAAGGTGCAACGATTCTTGACCAGGAGGTTTCCCCCCAGCGTGGCGGTTTTCCGGATGACAGGAGTGGCGACGGATTGCGCGGCCTGCGCGATCAAAGGATAGCGGACGGCAATCGCCCCCAAGGACAGGATGTGGTCGAGTGTAACCATGGAACCGATCTCGACCGCATCTTCCGTTGCCATGACCTGCGCCAGTTCGGAAATCCTGCTGAGATCGATCACATGGATCGGCCGGGACAATCCCTGTTTCCCGAGCGCGAGCATGTCGGTCCCGCCGCCGAGATAGATATAATCCCCGGCGCATTGGCGGGCCCGGTGAAGGGCCTCCGCGATCGTATCGGGAATGGTATACGAAGTCTGATCCATGCCTCAGCTCTTGCTCCTGAGCGCCGCCAGCACCCGGTCCGGGGTGATCGGGAGTTGGTACATGCGAATACCGACGGCATCATAAATGGCGTTTGCGATCGACGGGAGCACCGGATGAATCGCGCCCTCACCCACTTCCTTGGCTCCGAAGGGGCCTTCGCTATCGTTGGATTCGACGATCTTGACATCCATGGGCGGCGTGTCCAGCGATGTCGGTATGCGGTAATCGAGAAAGTTCGCATTGATCATCTGGCCATTCCAGAAGCGAAGTTCCTCGTAGACCGCCTGTCCCAGCCCCATGTGAATGGAGCCTTCGATCTGACCCTCGACGGCGAGCGGGTTGAGCGCCCTGCCGCAGTCATGGGCTCCCCAGACCTTTACCACCGCGACCTCCCCCGTGTTCGGATTCACCTCGACTTCACTGATGAACGCTCCGAAGCTGTATGCCGGGCTCAGACCTGCGCCGGCCCCTTTGAAGTCGCCTCCCAGTTTGGGTGAAATGTAGTACCCGCTTTCCACAAAAGAGCCGCGGCCGGCGAGCGCCATTTCCACAGCCTCGTCCCATCCAAGATCGAGCTCTCCTCCGGGTGTCCGGACACGGCCATCCGCAAAGCGGAGCTGCCGGACATCCAGGTTTTTCTCGGCGGCGACGGCCTTGGCGATCTGATCGCGCAATTTCTCCGCTGCACTCTTGGTTGCGTTGCCGACCATGAAGGTCACACGACTGGAGTAACTTCCGAGATCGACCGGGGTAATCCTGGTATCCGCGGCTTCGAGCTGAACCCGATCCATGGAAATCCCCAGCACCTCTGCCGCGATCTGGACCAGTACGGTATCGCTCCCCTGGCCAATGTCCGAGGCGCCGCTGAACAGCACGACGCGGCCGTCGAAATCCAGCTTGGCATGAACCACGGTCTGCGGGTATCGGTTCCAGATGATCGGGAGGGCGCTGCCGCTGATGAAAAAACTGCACGCCACGCCCAGGCCGTGGCCATAGGGGAGCTTGCCGTGGCGCTGCTCCCAGCCGGAACGGGTCCGGACCGCATCCAGGCAGTCACGCAGGCCGTTGCTGGTGATCCGAAGCTGTCCGACGGTGAGACTGTCGGCAGGCAGGAGGTTGCGGCATCGGAACTCGCAAGGATCGATTTTGAGCTTGTGGGCGAGAAAGTCCAGGGCCACCTCGACGGCATACCTGGGATTCACCGCGCCATGGCCTCGCATCGCCCCGCACGGGGGCTTGTTGGTATAGGTCCTGCGGGTGCGGAATCCGAACCGGTCAATGCGATATGGGCCCTGCAGCAGTACTCCGTTGTAGTAGGACGTGACCACGCCATAACTGCCGTACGCGCCGCCGTCGATGACGATGTCAGCGTCCAGAGCTTCGATCACGCCCTCCTCGGTGCATCCGATGGAGAGCGTCATGTCCGTCGGGTGGCGCCCATGGCTGGTGAGGAACGCCTCTTCTCGGGTCAGTTCGCACTTCACCGGACGATGGGTCTTCATCGCCAGATACGCGGTTGCAATTTCATGCGGCAGCGGATCGCTCTTGCCGCCGAAGCCACCCCCGAGAGCCGGTTTTTTCACCTGGATGCGGTGCATGGGCACATGCAGCACTCTGGATAGATTCCGGTGCAGATAATGCGGGACCTGCGTGGCGGAGATTACCGTCAGCGTTTGATCCGGATGCCAGATCGCGACCGTGGCATGGGGTTCGGTGAATCCGTGGGAGACGCCGGCGAATTGGAACCTGGACGTGCAAACATGCGCCGACCGTTCCAGCGCTTTCTCCGGCCCATGGAAACGCAGTGCAGCGACCTTGTGGATGTTGGTTCCACCTTTGCCATGGCTGTGGATCTGCTCCTCAGGAGCGCATGACTCGAGCGCTGCCTCCGGCGTCAGAAAGGGGCGAAGAGGCTCATAGTTGACTCGAATGCGATCGACCGCCTCCCGGGCTGCCCGTTCGGTCTCTGCAGCGACTGCGGCGACAATCTCTCCTATATAGCGCACCTTACCGACGGCCATGGCAGTTTCGTCGGGGCTGGTGGGGAGCACTCCGAATGGCGTAGGCAGCTCTTCTCCGATGGCGATCGCCAGCACCCCCGGGTACCGGCTTGCTTCCGAAATGTCGATCTCCCGGATGCGCGCATGAGCGTGCGGGCTGCGCAGGAACTTCACATGGAGCATGTTCGCGAAGTGGAAATCGGCGGTGTACTTTGCCTGCCCGGTCACTTTCTGCACCGCGTCGATATAGGGAACAGGCTTTCCGATCGGCCCGCTCATCGGCTCATCTCCCGCGCCGCGGCCTGTACGGCCTCTACAATCTTGGTATACCCCGTGCAGCGGCAGAGGTTACCGGATAGGGCTTCACGGATTTTCTCTTCGCTCGGATCGGGATTCTCCTCCAGGAAAGCGATAGCGGTCATGACAATTCCGGGGGTACAGAAACCACACTGGATCGCACCATGCCGCACCAGCTGTTCCTGGACGGGGTGCAACTTGCCGTATTGGGCAACTCCTTCGACGGTCAGGATGGACTTCCCCTCACATCTCATGACCGGCGTGATGCAGCTCAGCACCGGCTTGCCATCCAGGAGGACCGTGCAACTCCCGCAGGTGGCATGGTCGCAGCCTCTTTTGGTTCCGGTCAGCTGCATACGCTCGCGCAGGGTCTCCAGCAGCATTTCATGCGGGTCGACCAGCAGGGTTCGCGGAAATCCATTGACCGTCAAAGTGATCGCATTCATTCAGCTACCCTAACATACGTCTCGGAATTTGCACAAAAATTGATAAACCACGAAGACCACAAAGACCGCGAAGATAAAATCTTCCGGATATTCATTCTTCGAGGTCTTTGTGGTCTTTGCGGTTCAGCTTTCTTTGCCAAATCCTGGATCTTTTTACCCCTTGACCCCTAAGTTGGTGAGCGAAGCGAGCTAAGTTTTCTCCAGCAGCATGGCTACACCTTGGCCGTGCCCGACGCAAAGGGATGCAATTCCGTAGCGCACATCCCTGCGCTGCAGCGCGAACGCCAGAGTGACGGCGAGTCTGAGCCCCGACATTCCCAGGGGATGCCCCAGCGCGACGGCGCCACCGTTCACGTTGAGCCGGTCGGCCGCGATGCCCAGCTCGCGCCGGCAGGCAATCACCTGGGATGCAAAGGCCTCGTTGATCTCGAAAAGGCCGATGTCTTCCAGGTTCAGGGCTTCTTTGGCGAGTAGTTTCCGGATCGCGGGGACTGGACCCAATCCCATGACTTCGGGATCCAGGCCGATGTTGGCCGTTGAAACGATCCTGGCAAGCGGCGGCCTTTGGCACCGACCCAGGGTCTGTTCGTCACATACGATGGCCATGCAGGCGCCATCGGAGATGCCGGAGCTATTCGCCGCGGTGACCGTGCCGTTTTCCTTGAAGGCCGCTTTCAAAGTTGACAGTGTTTCCAGGGAGGATAGCCTCGGTCCTTCATCTTGGGTTGCTGTGCGGCCGTCGGGCAATGGGATCGGCACGATCTCCGCATCGAAGAAACCGGCGTCGCGGGCCCGGAAATGCCGCCGGTTGCTTTCGATCGCATATTCATCCTGCTCCCTGCGGCTGATGCCAAAGTCCAGCGCCAGTTTTTCCGCGGTGAGACCCATGTTGGTCCACGGGAATTCACTGCCGGCGAACAGGGCGGGGTGATAATCCAGAGCCGCCGTCATGGGCACGTGTCCCATATGTTCCACGCCGCCGACCAGGAAGAGACGGCCGCTGCCGGCGCGGATGCCATCCGCCGCCAACTGCAGGGCGGTCAGGCCGGAGGCGCAGAGACGGTTGATGGTCAAGCCCGGGACTGTCCGTGGCAGGCCCGCAAGCAACGCGATCAGGCGGGCCAGATTTTTCCCCTGTTCCAGGAGCTGATCCACACAGCCGAGATAAAAGTCGTCGACCTGCTCAGGGTCAAGGCGGTTGCGCGCCATCAGGGCGTTGAGCGTGTGAACGGCCAACTCCTCGGCGCGCAGGTTCCGATACATCCCTTTTTCGGGATGTCCCCGGCCGATAGGAGAACGACAGCCATCAAGAATGTATACAGCCTCGCGCTTGCTCATAGGATCACGGCGCAGGCGGATTCCCGCTCAAAAGACGGTGGATCCGATGCTCCTCCCCCCGTCGACGTGAAGTATCTGTCCGGTGATGAATCCCGCCTCCTCCGATGCCAGAAATGCCACTGCAGCAGCGATGTCGTCGGGTGTGCCGGCCTTCTTCCCGGGCTGCGCCTGCAAAAGCTTCTGATAGGTTTCAGGGGGCAGACCCCGGGTCATGGGCGTTTCGATCAATCCGGGAGCGACCGCGTTGACGGTGATGTTGTATGCGGCCAGTTCCAAGGCCAGAACACGGGTGAGACTCACCAATCCACCCTTGGAGGATGAGTAATTGGACTGGCCGAAGTTGCCCAGCCAGGCACGGGAGGCGATATTCACGATGCGTCCCCATTCCTGCCGGCGCATATGGGGCGTTACTTCGCGAGACATCAGCCAGGGGCCTTTGAGGTTGATTTTCAATACGTCATCAAAATCACTTTCGGGCATATGCCAGATGGTGTTGTCGCGCAGGATGCCCGCATTGTTGATCAGGATGTCAATCCGGCCGCTTTTCTCGATCACCCCGGCGACGAACCGCTGCACATCGGTCATGCTGGATACATCGCCGGCGAACTTCTGCAGCCGGGGATTCTCCGCAGCCGGCCAATTTTCCGGAAATTCCCGGTCCAGGATGTGAACCCAGGCCTCTGACCCGAGGAATCGGTATGCAATTGCGAGCCCGATCCCGCGTGCCCCTCCCGTGATGATGACTGTCTTTCCAGAAAAATTCATCTGCCTACCTCGCTGCCCGCCGCTAGCGATGGGCCCAGACCGGTTTGCGGCGCTCCAGGAAAGAAGCGATTCCCTCATTGGCGTCCCGGGTCGACATCAGGTGGCCGAGGTAAAGCGCTTCCAGATTCCCGAGTTGCCGGACAAGCGTCTCGTTGAACTCATGACGTGCGGCCTGGACAGCAAACCTCAGGGCTGCCGCGCTCTTGGGCAGTATGTGCTTCCCGAGCCACTCGTCGACCCCAAGCCACATCGCATCGCGGGTATCATACAACGCAGTGGCAAGTCCCATGGCCGCCGCTTCCTCAGCGGTGAATGTCCTGCCGGTCAGCAGGAACTCGTCGGCCTTCTGCTGTCCGATTTTGAGTGGCAGGATCAGCGACGCAGGCGGCGCAAAAACTCCCAGGTTAATTTCCGGCTGTG
>JBGQNR010000080.1:0-23179 GCA_041501225.1 Acidobacteriota bacterium | reverse complement strand
GAGAAGGGAACTTGGCTGATGACGTGCTATTGAGTTTATCGGTTATCATATTGATACAGCTCAGCATCCGTGCAATGTATCAATTCAAGTTCCTTAGGAGGGCTCTGAAGGCTACATGCCACTTCCCCAGGGCTCACGCCCTGGGCTGTAGCTATGCCGCCCCTTTCGGGGCTTGTCACTGTCTAAATCACACTACGTAGATGGAGCGAGTCGCAGGTGGTCGTTTTTCAGCAGCCACATGGCAATGAACCAGCCGATGTCGCGAGGGTGGTTCGTTTGGGCAAGCAAATCCTCAATCGTAATAGGCTTCCGCGCCTTCTCCAGCATCCTCGTGAGCGTGTCTCCATCGAGCAGAACGCTGACCTCGTTGTAGGATGGGCTGAGTGATTCGGCAGACTGCGCTACGACTCGATCGGTCGGCCGGATCGTGCGCGAGGCGTAATGCCCGAAAATCCGGCTCTGGTCTGCATGAAAGGAGAGTTCCTCAAATTCCGGCAGCCCGGTTTTCATTGCCTCGTGAAACAGCTCATCCCAGCGCTGCTCGTAACGCGCGATGATCTTGCTGAAGACGAGTTCCCCGGCGACTTTTTTTCTGCCATTTTCTCCCATACCAGCCCGCAGGGCATCGTTGTGGATCAACTCGAGCAGCCTCTCAGAAAGCTGTACGAGATCGATGGCGATCTTTTGAGCTTCGAATAGCTCCCCGATATCCGGGTCCATCATGTCGAAGATTTCAGCCAGCGGGTCGGCTGTACAACTGTAACTATCGATGAGATAGCCATCCACCCCGTCGCGCACGAGGTCCTTGTAGCCGTCAAAGCGCGACGCCACGGTGGGTAGAGCGCGAACCTGGGCTTCTAAAATGCTAAGGCCAAACGTCTCCTGGTGATTGTCGGACACCGACAGGAAAATATCCGCCGCTGCCAAGAGATCTGCTTTGCTTTCATCGGGGAAGTTGGCCCGCAGCCGTGTGACTTGCTCCAGCCCGTGTTCCCGGATCATTCCCTGGAGCAGTTTCAGGTTCTGGGTGTCCGCCCCCCCGCCAAGAACCAGATAAACCGGCCGACGGCATTTGGGCAGGATCTGCCGGGCCAGGGCGCCGAGAGCCGGCGCCAGGTCCATTTTTTGGGTCGGCGTGATTCGACCCAGCATCAGAATCACGACCGCCTGGGGCGCCACGTGCAATTGTGCGCGCGTCTTCTCTCGATTCCCGCTCTTGTTCAGAAGATCGTCGTCGATACCCAGAGGCAGACAATCCAGTTTGCCCCGGAAAGATCTCGATGCAATCGACGACGCGATCTCCAGGATCTGGAGCATGGCCTGGCGGCCATCGCGGCTGGTGCAAAACACTGAATCATACGTTGCCATGCCGGCTCGACATAGCCGCACCGCGTGGTCCATCGTCTGCCGTCCGGTCAACGAATGAGTGACTGAAGTGATCGGCCATGCGTTCGAGGCGTAACGGCAGCGCAAATAGTGAAGGCCAGGTGCGAAATATCCCCACCCCCCCAGATGGAAGACACGGAACTCGTCTTCTTTCAGAATCCGGGGCAGGTCAAAGAAACTGACCATCCGGATCCTTTCTCTTACTTCCTTCGGCAGTTCCCAACCTTCCACGGCCCGCAGGAAGGCTGCGCCATTTGAATGGGAGGGGTTGCCAAAAACATACTCGTCAAACGTGCCATATCTGAGCAGGGCTTTGACGAAATCATGATTGGCCACCAGCCGGCCAATCCGCAGGTTGGATGTGCCGCTTTCCAGAAAAGGGAATATTGTGCCGAATCGCCGCATGGTTCTCCAAAGTGGATGGATTACATCACAGAATGGCAGGCAGAGGCAATCCAGTTTCATTTATCAGAATCAGGGAGCGATGTTTTGATTTCCATAATCGTCCGATGGTTTCATTTTTAGTGTACAATCTGCATTCATCGGCGCCACAAAACCCTCGATTGCCGTTTGGGAGGCACCATCATGAACGGATCGGCCGACCTGATCTCCCATGTCGAATACAAGGATCGACGTGCTGGTCTCATCTTCTTCGGCGCGCTGGCCATTGGTGTGGGAGCACTATGCGCCATACTGGTACCTTTGCTCTTTCTCGCTCTATTCCTGATGCCGCCATCTACAAGTGGCCTGAACGGGCGCACCACGGTCACTGCGGTGATGAGCTACAGCGCAATGGCTGCGGTTCTCATATGGCTTGGTATAGGGTCCATTCTCTGCCGTCGCTGGGCGCGAACTTTGCTGCTGATTCTGTCTTGGAGCTGGCTCCTGGCTGGGATTCTCCTCATAGGAATTTTTGTCTGGTTTGCACAGGCGTCGTTCCCCACAGACGCGGCCGATCCTATTATCTGGATCGCGATGATCATCACGGCAATTTTCTGTGTTGCTCTGCCCGGTGCAATGGGGCTCTTTTATCAGAGCAAGCACGTAAAGGCGACATGTGAAGCGCGCGATCCGGCGCCGAACTGGACTGATAAATGCCCTTTGCCGGTTCTGACGAATTCGTTATGGCTCGGTCTGGGCTCTCTCTGGCTTCTTGCCTCATCCCTGACAAATCAGGGTGTCGTGCCTATGTTCGGCTATCTGCTGTCAGGGACCCTGGCCAGTCTGGTTCTTTTGATATGTTCCGCCGCAGGATTTTACCTGGCGTGGACGGGCTACCAGCTGAAAACTGCCGCCTGGTGGGGGACCTTGGCGGCTTTTGCCCTGGCCAGTTTGTCTGCCGCGATCACATTCGCCAGGGTCGACCTGTTGGAGTTTTATCGGAAATCCGGCTACTCAGAGCAGCAGATCACGCAGATCGGGAACCTGGGATTTTTCACGGGCAGGTTCATGGCTTGGTCAACCATCGTCTTCTTTTTCCTTTTCCTCGTTTATTTGCTTTGGATCAAGAAATACTTCGACAAAACTGCAGAGGTTCGCGGATGATTGCCGCGGCAGATCCGCGTTTCTCAGCGTGCTTCTGCCCTCTTTGCTCCATGACTCATTAGGGAGACTTGGCGGAAGCATATCCCATGGAAAAGCCACCCCAATTTCTTTTGTGGCCGGAAGTTTTTGTGGCGGGCAGCGCGCGCTGCGGCGGCAAAGGGTGGAACCTGGCGCGGCTGCATCGCTATGGGTTCAACGTTCCCATCGGCGGGGTACTCACCACTGATGGTTATATCCACATTCTCCGTTCAACTCCGATCGCGGACTTGTTGCAGGACCTGCGCAGCGTAGCCTCCGAGGAAGCGGCTAAGCCCGGCGTAATGGCCGTGCTCGATTTGCTGCGGCACAACATTGAATCCGCAGAGTTGCCGCCCCTATTCGCAAAGGAGCTTGATGAATTTCTCTGCAAACTTGGCTGTGAGCATGCGCGCATGGCGGTCCGGTCGAGCGCGACCGCCGAGGATAGTTCGAACGCCTCTTTCGCCGGGATGCACCGCAGCTTTCTGAATGTTGAGGGTACTGCATCCATCGCTTCAGCCATCCTCGGCTGTTATGCTTCCTTGTGGACGCCGCGAGCCCTCGCCTATCGTCGCCGCATGGGATTTAAGGACACTGAGGTCTGCTGCGCTGTCGTGCTCTGCGCAATGGTTACCCACGAAAGAGGCGGTGAGCCGGAAAGCGCAGGGGGTGGCATTTACTTGCGATCCAGTGACGGGTCGGCGCGGCCTGGTTGTGATCAACGCTGCGCGAGGAGGGTGTGAGAATGTGGTGAGCGGGGCTGCCCGGCCCGAACAGACCGTCGTCCGACGCGAAAAGCGGGGCAT
The DNA here is from genome assembly GCA_041501225.1 of Acidobacteriota bacterium. Classification (GTDB taxonomy): domain Bacteria; phylum Acidobacteriota; class UBA6911; order UBA6911; family UBA6911; genus JAFNAG01. Next base: position 19,424 of record JBGQNR010000080.1, on the reverse strand, counting down.
GTTCGTCATCGATCACCGCAGCGATGCCGTGACCACGGTCCTGTCCACGGCACATGCGATTCAACTCGCGCGGGTGGCCTCCCGAGTCCAGTGGGCGCTTGGTGATGGGCAGGAACCTCAGGATATTGAATGGGCTTTCGATGGCAACCGCTTCTGGCTGTTGCAGGCCCGACCGGTAACTTCTGTGCCGACCTTTACCTTCCCGCAGATCAAAAACCACGCTGTATACTGGTCTACTGCAAATATCAAGGAAGCCATCCCGGGTGTGATCAGCACCATGAGTTGGAGCCTGATTCAGAACGCCGTTGCTGATGTGCTATATGCGGGTTTCATCGCGGCCGGTTATAAGATCCCTCACGGTCTTGAAGTCGTGCGCCGCTTTGACGGCCGCGGTTACTTCGACCTCACGGCAGTGCAATGGTGCCTCTATGATGCCTTTGGAATCACTCCTGCCGAGACCGTAATGGCAATTGGGGGACATCAGCCGGAAATATCTCTGCCTCCGGGTAACCCGCTCAGAGGCAAAGAAGGGAGAAGGCGCGCTCTCGCACGCCTGCGTCTGGCGAAGCGCCTCCGGAGGTTGGACCGCGAACTCCAATGCATCATTGCGAGGCGCTTTCAACAAACGAAGAATTTGATCCCCGCCGATCTGAAAACAATTCCGATGGCGGAGCTGTTGAGGACTCTGCAGCAAATCGAAGCGATGTTTGACGACATCGGGGCCCTTGCCGGTCTGGCCAACGCCAGTGCCGGCAACTGGCAGAACCTGCTGAAATCTCAACTGCGCAACATCGCAGGGGACCGATCTCATGCATTGATGAATCGCTTGTTTGCAGGTTCGGGCAATGTGACGAGTGCCGAACACGGGTATCGTATCCACGATCTTGCGGCAGTGGCGCTCACGGATGAGGGCGCACGACAATGGCTCCAGGCCCGGAGACCGGCCGCAGAGTGGGTGGCACTGCCATCAGACTCCCCATTCCGCCTGATGCTGGAGCGATTTCTAAACGAGTTTGGTCATCGCGCAGTTTACGAAGCCGACCTCATGAATCCGCGTTGGAACGAAGATCCGAGCTATATCCTCGAGCAGGTGCGTCATTACCTCAAGGAGGGGGTAGGAGAATCGCCGGCCCGGAAAGCGCGCGCCTTGCGGGCACAGGCGGAGAATGAGGTGTGCCGCATGACCTTTTGGCGACGCTCACTGATACGCTGGCTGGTCAGGAGGCTGCAGCAGGGCATGGCCTTGCGAGAGGCTGCCAAGTCTGCCATGGGAGCGACCGTTCCATCCTCACGACAGGTATTACTGGAAGTTGGACGCCGGCTGGTCATGGCCGGCAGTCTGAATCAGGCATCCGACATCTTCCATCTGTCAGCGCATGAGGTGCAGGACTACCTGCTGGGTGAATGGGACGGCCTCGGTGCAGATAAGCTGGCTGCCGATAGAAAAGCGCAACGCGAGCGCTGGTTGACTTTGTCCCCTCCCGACGTGATTATAGTGCGAGGCCCTGCCGTTGAGCAGCGGGATGTAATACAGCGCGCCCGGCGAGTCTGCCCGACACGCTGGTCCGGGCTCGGCGTCGCGCCCGGGCAGGCACAAGGAATGTGCCGGATCGTTCGTCATCCCCTCGAAAGCGACGACTTGAAACGAGGCGAGATCCTGGTTGCCCCCTCGACGGATCCCGGCTGGACACCCCTGTTCCTGCGCGCGGCGGGCATCGTGATGGAAACGGGAGGATACCTCTCTCATGGCGCCATCGTGGCCCGGGAATATGGCCTCCCCGCCGTTGTCAACATCCCGGGCCTGCTGGAGGAAGTCCAGAACGGAATGAAACTTGTCGTAGACGGTGACGGCGGTACTGTGGAGGCGATGGAGTGAGGACAGTGGCACAATGGGAGCATTCCTGATTTGCCTGCGGTTTCATCGTTGAGGGTTCGTTGCAGCGAGAGGACCCGCAACCGGGCAGCAAAGGGAATGCGAAAACCTGTACAAAGAAAGGAGTGAATGATGAACAGCGAAGGTCCGCGCCGGTTTCGCGCCGGCGATTCGTTGGAGGATTTGTGCCGGGTGTGCAAGACCGTTCGTAGCCACACCGTAGTCGTCGCAGATTCTGGAGGGGCAATTCTGAGGGTGATTTGTGACTATTGCGGCAGCCAGCACAATTTTCGGGGCGGGGAAGTCAGGGAGAGCGCCGCTAAACCTGCGCCGGAATGTGCCCCCAGGGTTGCAACCCCGCTGGTAACTGAGCGTGAAAGGACATTCCCAGTCGAGAACTTTGCGGCATCGGAGAGTAATTCCATGGATCTTGAAATGTTGTTGCGCAGAATCATCCGCGAGGAAACGGGATTGACGCCCGTGCCGATGGCCGAGAAATGGCGCGGCGGCGAGATGATCCTCAAACCTGGGAAGGCGGACCTGCAGGCGAAAAGCTGGCCGATCGAAACCTTCTTCCATAAGGTGGTCATGTTGCGAAACCGCCTACGGGTGCTCGAGCAGCAGATCAATGGAGCCGACATCCCTGAGGACATGAAGATCAAGCTGCAGGGATACATCACCGGCTGTTACGGCACACTGACGAGCTTCAACATTCTCTTTGCGGAAGAAGAAGACCGCTTCCGAGGCTCTGCGGAAAAAGAATAAGCGCCCAGGTTTCCAGACCAGAAAGAACAGCAGCCACGAAAAACACTGATCTCATAATCCGCTCTACTCACGTATAAGTCCTTGCCATGTAGGCGAGAAAAGCCACTGCTCACCGCAGAGATCGCGGAGACCGCAGAGACAAGTTATTGATAAATATAAAAGTTCTCTGCGGTCTCCGCGATCTCTGCGGTGAGATCTTTTGGTTGTGGCTAAGCCGCTTCGTGTTCTTCGTGGCTGCTTTTTTTACTTGGCAATTTCAAACACAGTCCAGGGACGGGCGGGCATGTCTTTGAGAAAAGCCTTTTGCCAGTCGAACTCGGGGTGAGCCTTCAAATGGGGCGCGGCTTTAAAGTCCATCCCACAGGCATGGCCGGCGGCCACGGTTATGGACATGCGAGCAGCCATTGTGGCATCGGCGATCTTATTCTGGACCGCGCCTGCAATGCCGTAGGGCGACTGCCAGGATCCCATGCCGCGTGGTGACAGGTCGATGTGACCGCAAAGGGTGCGCTCGCTCGGCTCATCCTTTTTCTGGAAAGTGTCGTAATGATCGGCCAGAAAACGCTGCGCGGCCTTTACGTTGATCTTCCCCTTGTTTTCTGCCATAAGTTGCTGCCATCGGACGCGTCGGGCATTCTGGCTGTTGCCCATATCTTTGGTGTCAAATTTCGTCTCTTCGCGCGTCAATTTGGGGTTGATGGGGAAATTGGCTCCGAAAAAACAGCCGTCTTTTTTCCGTTCGAGCGTTACGTTCTTCAAGCCTAATTCGAGGCTGGCGATTTCATTGGTCTTCCGGTCTGCGACCAGCCAGTCGTTTGCATAGCCGCCGTTGTTTCCTTCCTTCATGATGCGCGCAAAATCGTCGATCGAGGCCGCATACTGCATTGCCTTGCGAGCCCGCACGAACTCCGGCATTCCTTTCGGATCATACCCTTCGAAGTCGCTGATGGTGGTCTCGGTGATCAGGATGCCGGCGGAGTTAATGCCGAAATCATCGTCGCTGGAGATGAAGCCGGGCAGTCCGTCCATGAGGATCCGGTGGCCCTTGGCAGGGACGATGTCGAAAACTATGGTCCAGCGTGTCCCCTCCATGTAGCTCGTCCAGTTGTTGTGGGCAATGATCACCTTCCCATCCTCGGTGTAGCTGCCCGTGGCGACAAAAGCGCTGCAGTGCTCTGCCGCGCCCAACCCTTTGTGAGAAGGGATCTTGTTTTGTTTGTTGAACTCCTTCACATAATAATCCCACTCAAGCAGTCCGTTCAGGGCCACGATGTCCCACAGGTCCAATTTGATGCCCCGCGCATTAACACCCTCGGAGATCCCTTCGAGTTCATCCCGGTATTCCTGCTCGATGTGCGGCCACATCATGTCGCGGGCCGCATTGCGGAAGAACGCCCAGTCCTTTTCTGAGCTGTGCTTCAACTCGAGTTCCGCCAGCTTCCTCATGTCGAGGATCTCCGGGGCCAGCTGATATCCGTGCTGATAGCCTATTTCGGAAGGAGTCCCTTCCAGGTGCACGAACGTCCAGCCATTCACCTCCGGGCGCCGGAAGGATTTTTTCAGCCGCGCGTCCGCTGCCTGATCCTGGGAAATCAAAGAGACCGCAACTGCCACGAAGATCAAACCGAACAATGTGAAGCTCTTTCCGTGCATGCTTTCCTCCATGTCGTATACGTTCCGGAGTGCCGAGGATCAGCGCGTTTCGCCATGCGCCTGTTAAGATCCCAGCGGTTCGATTATAAAGGAGATTCTGTTTTTCGTGGCGGCAAAGTGCCGCGGCTTAGAGCCTCCAAAAACGCCAACCTTTTGGTTGAGTCGGCGGGCAGCGGTTCAAATTGCCGGCATGTGCCGCCGCAGACGACCAGTGCTCGTGTCGCCCTCTCGAGAAACGGTTCGATTTCATGGGTCGCGATTACGACGGCAGCCCCTGCGGCGAGCAGCCGGTCAATCCAGGCCAGAATCTCCTCGCGTATGGCCCGATCCATCGATTCCATGGGCTCATCCAGGATGGCGACTTGCGGCGTACCAATCCAGGCAGCGGCCAGCACGGCGCGTCTCCTCTGCCCCGAGGAGAGTTGGCGGATCGAACGGTTTGCGATCTGCCACAGGCCAACCCGCTCCAGGACCTCGCATCCTCGCTGGAGCGGCGCGGAGCGCAGGCGGCAAACTAGATAGACAACGTCCCGGATGGTTGCGTAGGGTGTCAGGTCAGGTTGCTCGGAGACATAGGCGAGCAAGCGACGTGCTGCGATTTCCTCACGCCACAAATCAAAGCCTTGGATCTCCGCAATACCATGATCCGGGCGCTCGATTCCGGCCGCCAGTTTTAGCAGAGTACTCTTGCCGGAACCGTTGGCACCCAGCACCAGCGTCAAACCTCGGGCCAGACTAAGATCCGCCCCTTTGAACACCGGCTCGCCCTGCCTGTAGGTAAAGTGGACGCCTTTGAATCGGATCATCATTCGCTCCAGGAAAGTGTGTCGCCCAAGGCAGCGTGATGGAGATCGGACCAGCAGGTCACTTTGAGGGAGCGCTCGTTTCTCCTGGCTCCAAGGAAAGCCAACGGCGTGGCAACTATGCAGAGCAGGCTGATCCATGGAGACAATCCCAGCAGGGCAGCCAGACAGAATCCCTCGATAAGGAATCGTCGGGCTCCGGCGAGGAGCCCCGGCACCAACCGGATGTAACCTGCGGCGCGCAACGCGAGGAATGGCAGGAGTCCCAATACGCATGCCGCATCGCCTGGATAACGCAGAAAAAGAACGAGGACCGGCAGAAGGGAGTGAATACCCATGAACCGGGCATCGGTCGCCACCCTCTGTGCTGAGGACCAGGGGAAGGACCTGGCCAGCGGCCAGGCGGGGCGCCGTTCAGCTAACTTGTTGACCAGGCCGGAAAGCACGAGGACGACTGCCATGGATCCGCCCAGTCGCAAGGCGCCGGCAGCCAGCGCCGGAGGAAGGTCGTTGTTCCTGAGGAACAGAGCGGCCGCTCCCAGCGGCAAAAGGGAGACCACGTAGATCGCGATCACGCGCCATCCAAGCGCGCGCCAGGCGATGCGGAAGCTCAAGAATGAATCCACCGTGCTCCATGGACGCCGTCGTCGAGCTGTGCGCAGAGGGCCAGAAATCGCTTCGGCGCCGATCAGTAATCCAAAGGCCAGCAGCATTGAGCCCCAGCCTCCCTGGATCGCAAGTAGGGTTGAGAGCAGTGCAATGGGTGCCGTGATTATCCTGCGTCTGACGGGCAGAGCTGCCAGAGCCCCCGAAGCGAGGAATAACAGCAAGCGAAGTGCGGGAATTCCGATGCTCATGCCGCTGCGATTCGCCACCAACGCGAGGAATGCCAGGGCCAAGGCAAGCGGCACCTGTACCACAGCCAGGGCAACCGCCATTCCTCTTCGGTTGCCGACGCTATCGAAAGCCAAATGCCGAATCCAACCGTTGAGCCCATGGAACAGTCTCGGAGCGGCCAGGAGCGGAATCAAGAAAGCGAGCACCACCACGGGCACAAGATCGGAGATCGATGGATGGCGGGAATAAACCGTGGCGGCGAGGTTGACAATGACGGCTGCCGGATTGACGTCCAGCATGATCCAGCCCAGAAGGGAGGAAAAAAGGAGTGCAAACGAGCGGACCGCAACCCGGACCCCGGCCCTGAGATGAAAAATCAAGAGTGCTGTCATCAGAAGCTCCGACGCGATCAGTCATGATAACATAGCCTGGCGGCGCGGGGGCATGACGCCGCTACTGAGATTTCCGGCACCCTAGGAGATTGTCCGAGAATTAGGAGGGGTCGCGCGCATGGGGCTTGCGGGGCGAGCTCAAGGCGCGAGGAGGAGGCGATGTCGGTGCACATCGTTGACGACGAGCAACGCGGAGATCGCCCTGCGACCCCCATGCGCCCTTCGGGTTCCGGCGGCGCGGGAGCATCTGCGGCGTTGGCGCTCCTCGACGATGTACAGCGACATCGCCTGCGTCGCGCCGCCTTGCATCTGCCACCGCGGCGCTCGGAATGCGGCCCCTCCTAATTCTCGGACGGGCTCCTAGAGCGGCTTCATGCAGCCAAACACCAAAGCGCCGTTGCGCGGCGCACAGGAGAAGAGAATGCGTCTTGCCAATATGCTTCAAGCCGTAGATGCCCACGCCTGTGGTGAACCGGGCCGGGTGATTGTGGGTGGTGTTCTCGATGTCCCGGGCGCCACCATGTACGACAAGATGCGCTATCTCCAGGAGAACATGGATGGCCTGCGCAAGCGCATGCTGCGCGAACCCCGTGGATACCCGGCTGCGAACTGCAACCTGATCCTGCCGCCGACGCACCCCGACGCAGATGCGGGCTATGTCATCATGGAGCAGGTGGAATACCCCGGCATGTCGGGCACGAACACTATTTGCGTCACGACGGTCCTGCTGGAAACCGGGATGCTGCCTATGCGTGAGCCGGTCACCGAGTTGACTCTCGAATCTCCTGCCGGGCTGATTCGTGTCCGCGCACAATGTGCTCACGGCAAGGTTCAACGAGTCACCTTTCAGAATGTGCCGGCATTCGCGGCTTACCTGGATGCGCGCATTGAGGTGCCGCATCTGGGCACCGTCACGGTAGACGTCGCCTACGGCGGGATGTTCTATGTCATCGCGGATGCGGCCCCGTTCGGACTGCGTTTGACGCCCGACGAAGGACGGGACATTGTGCGGATCAGCGAGATGATCAAAGCTGCCGCCCAGGAGCAGCTGCCGGTGGTTCATCCGGATCAGCCCGGTTTTGCCGGGATCACCATTGCCGAACTGTCGGCGCCGCCAACCCACCCGGATGCCCATGCCAAAAATGCGGTGACCGTTTCTACCGGCAAGCTCGACTGGAACCGGCCTGCAACCTGGACAGGAGCCATCGATCGCTCACCCTGCGGCACCGGCACCTGCGCCAAGATGGCGACACTGCATGCCAAAGGCAGGCTGGCTCTCCATCAGGATTTTCATCACGAAGGGATTCTCGGGACCATCTTCACCGGGAAACTGATTGGTACAACCCAAGTCGGCAAATATCAGGCAGTCATCCCAACACTCAGCGGGCAGGCATGGATTACCGGGCTGAGCACCTACGTCCTCGATCCTGAAGATCCTTTCCCGGAGGGATACACCGTCGGCGACATCTGGGGATAGCGGTGACGAGATCGGAGCCGCTTAACAGAGAGGACGCCGAGGAAATGCAGTTTTCTCTGATATCTCTGCGATCTTTGCGTTGAACTTTTTAGTTGCTTATGAGAGTCGGCGCAATTCTGCCAAACTCGTTATTTCTTTCTGGGCACGTTGAACCTGGCCATCAAATCCTGGACGGAAGGCGGCTTTTCTTTGGGAGGCGAATTCTCGGCAACTGGTTTGGGCTTCTTCGGGCCGCCCGGCAGTTTCATCGAAAGGGAAATGCGTTTCAGGGATTCGTTGATCTCGAGAACCCGCACCTTCACGATCTGCCCCACTTTGACAACCTTTTGGGGATCGTCGATGAATCGATCCGCCAGCTGCGAAATGTGCACGAGGCCGTCCTGGTGAACCCCGATGTCGACGAAGGCGCCGAAATTGGCGACGTTAGTCACGACGCCTTCAAGAATCGTACCCGGGATCAGATCTGTGATTTTCTTCACCGCCTCATGGAAGGTAGCGTATCGAAATTCGGCGCGCGGATCGCGTCCCGGTTTCTCGAGCTCAGCGATGATATCGCGCAACGTAGGCTCGCCCACATCCCCGGTGACATACTTTTTCAGGTCGATCGTTCCGAGCATGCCGGCAGCCTCGCAGATGCGTTCGAGGGGGAGGCCCAGATCCTTCATCATCCGTTCCACTACAAGATAGCTTTCGGGATGCACTGCGGTGCGGTCGAGCGGGTTGTCTCCACCGCGGATGCGCAGAAAACCGGCTGCCTGCTCGAAGGTTTTGGAGCCGAACTTCGGCACCTGTAGCAGATCCTGCCGGCGGCGAAACGCGCCATGCTGATTGCGGTAGGCGACGATGTTCCTGGCGACGGCGGCGGAGATCCCCGAGACGAAGCTCAGGAGCTCCCTTGAGGCCAGGTTCAGATCGACTCCCACGTAATTCACACAGCTCTCGACGGTGTCGTCGAGCTTTTGCTTCAGGAGTTTTTGGTCAACATCGTGCTGGTATTGGCCTACACCGATCGATTTGGGATCGATCTTGACCAGCTCGGCCAGAGGGTCCTGCAGCCGTCGGCCGATGCTAATGGCGCCGCGAACCGTCAGGTCCAGATCGGGAAACTCCTCAATGGCCGCCTCACTTGCCGAATAGATCGAAGCACCAGCCTCGCTGACCATTACCTTGGCGGGCTTGCGTTGCAGTTTTGCCAATACCTCGCCCACGAAGGCCTCGGTTTCGCGCCCAGCGGTGCCATTGCCGATCGCGATCAGTTCGATGTTGTGTTTCTCGATCATGCGTTTCAAAGTCTCACTCGCTTGCGCTCGCTCCGAGTCCGACTTGTGCGGCTGGATGGTTTCATATTCGAGTAGCTTGCCGGTCGGGTCGACGGCCGCCGCCTTGCATCCGGTGCGGAATCCCGGATCGATGCCGAGCGTCGGGGTCATGCCGGCCGGGCTGGCGAGCAGCAGCTCGCGCAGGTTGGTTTCGAAAGTCTTCACTGACTCATGATCGGCATGGATCTTCTTCTCGAACCTGACTTCGCCGATCAGGGTCGTCTTCATGAGCCGCTCGAAGGCATCGGCGAGCATTAAGAGATAAAAATCCCGCACTTTCATGTGCCGCGTGTGGATCTCCTGGCCTTCGAGGTAAGCACTTACCGCCGCGGCATCAAAGTCGATAGTGAAAGAAAGAACGCCCTCCGTCTCGCCGCGCCGGAGGGCAAGCATGTTGTGAGGCGCTATGTCCTTTACCTTTGCCTTATAGTCGCGATACATCTCGAATTTGGTCGTGCCCGCCGGATGTTCATCCTTGATGCGGGCGCTGAATATGCCTGTATTCATCAGATAATCGCGCAGATGACGGCGCAGTTCGGCCTTTTCCGAAACTTCTTCAGCCAGGATGTCCGACGCCCCCTGAAGAGCTTCAGCAACGGTGCTGACCCCGAGATCACAGGGGAGATATCGCGCAGCCTCCGCCTCGAGGTCCGCCGGCAGCGCATCCGGCGTATTGTGACTCTTGATGAACAGAGCGAGCGGCTCGAGTCCCTTTTCTCTTGCGATCGTCGCGCGCGTGCGTCTCTTGGGCCGGAAGGGCAGATACAGATCCTCGAGCTCGGTTTTTTGACGACAGGCTTCGATTTGTGTGCGCAGCTCGGCAGTGAGCTTCCCCTGTTCCTCGATGGACTGAAGGATGGCGGCCTTGCGCTTATCGAGCTCGGAAAGATAGGTGTGCCTTTCGAGGAGAGTGCGCAGCTGAATCTCGTTCATCTCCCCGGTTTTTTCTTTGCGGTAGCGGGCGATGAAGGGAACCGTGCCGCCTTCGGCAAACAAACCCAGGGCGTTTTGAACTTGATCGATCCCCAGGGAAAACTCTTGTGAGATCAGCTGAGGGATGTTCATTTTTTCGTGGTTAGGGGCAAGGCCAGATCAGCGTGCGATATTGACTTCAACGCCCAGTTTCACTGTTTTGGGGGGGAGGCAAAGCTCGTCGCTGCAGGTTTGGAAGCTCACGTTGACTCTGACTTCCGACTTGCCGGCGGGAGCATTCACCGCCACCTTCACCGGGACCGTGAAGATAGCTTGCCCCTCATAGTATTGGGTCAGGAGGTTGAAATTCGGATCCATCGCAGTTTTCGGTTCGGCGGAATCAATGGCGCCGCTCTGTCCAAATGGCTGGTCCGTGGGCATGAGGATACGAGTTGGCGTCGGGCCTCCTTCCCCCTGCTCCAGGGAATAAAGATGCCAGCCCTCCTCGATCCTGGCCGTCAACTCAAGGAAGAACTGCTCGCCAGGTTTGAGCGGATGGTCCGGCAGGGTGGCTTTGATGGACCACTTGATCGGCTCTTTTGGGATTTGATTGGAGATTCCCAGAACGACGCCCACTCCGATCCATAAGGATATGAACACCAGCGCCGAACCCACCCTCTTTTTCAGCCCGCGTTGAAGCATGGCTCTTTCCTCCTGAGATTGCGGGCAAACTTTTACCAATATCTCACAGCAACATACAAGAACTATTATCAGAACAGCATCCGAGCTTACACGGGTTTCACGGAAGCGCGCAGCGACAGGCCGGGATTGGCAAGGGATTCCACCATTTGTTCGTGAATGTCCTTGTCGAGCAGATAGAAGAGCTTTCCATCCTCGTGCGCTTGCGCGGCATGGCCGTTAGAGACGAGCAGGAGGCACAATTGCTGCTCGCCGGAACTCAATCCGGAGGCCTCCGCGCGCGCCATTCCTTGAGGGCTCGGCACCAGCTTGCGCAGCAGGTTCCGGGTGAACACCTGAACGTCGCTGGAATCCAGCATAGCGCCGGCAGCGATCCAGCGCTCCTCGGGGGCGCCGAAAAAGTAGGGGCCCGAGGAAAACGCCAGCAGGAACACGATCAGATCGATGAAAGCCGCCAGGGCGAACGCAAAAATGTGCCGGCCGCCGGGTGCGGATACCAGTTCCTGGAACGCGATCAGAAGATCTTCCTGCCCGCTGGCAGAGCGATCCACGAAATCGGAATAGGACGGCACGGTCGGGAGTGCGAAGTTCTTGGTGTGCAGAGTCTCCTGGACCTCCTGCCATGGGACGGCATTGAATACCTGCTGGAAGTTCCGGAGCTGGGTCTCAGTCGGATCGAGCGGTTTGAGATTGTTCCGGAAATCGGCCAAAGACTGTTGGGCGGCCTGCATGCGCTCCAGAGATTGGCGCGCCAGCTTGGCATAGCGATCGAAAGCCGTATACCGCAAGCCCTGGCCCGTCCCTTCGGGATAGTTGACGCTGTAGGATTGTGCCTCCTGGGCCACAGCTTCCCTGATTTTGGCCAAGTAAGGATCCGCATCCTGCGCTCGCGAAATATACCCATGGGCTTTTTCCGCGCCGGTCATCTCTTCCAGGGCGAGGACGTGTTTCTGGCCTTCGCTGATCGCGCTGGCCAGCAGTTCCTGAGACTGTCCAGCCGCCGTGCTCAGTGAGTTGTAGAGTTTGCGCTGGATGACCGCCGGTCGCTCGCGCGCCGAAAACCAGGTATAGAGGTATGCGTAGGAGAAGGAGATCGAAACCATCGCGGTAATGGCATAGACGGCGATGAGCAGGGCGCGCTTAGTCTTGGTGAGCCCTACCAGCCATGCGACCAGAACCAGGGCTGTCTGCACCCCGAGGGAAGCAAGGAGTGCAAACCAGGGCGCCAGGTAAAGCGCCATGCCTTGCTGTGTCGTGTACCACGAAACGATCGACAGCAGGCAACTCGCGACAAACAATGCCTTTACCATGGGGCGGCTGATAGCTACGACGGTGGAGGGGGTGTTGGACATAGGACCTCCTTATTGGGATACCAGTACAACGCACCCAGGCGCTGAATGGTTCCATGAATCCACAATACGGCATGCAGGCTGCCGCCCGCACCCGGCATGATTCAATACCGGCGGTCCCAGGCAAAAGGTACAAGGTATTACACAAAAAAATGGATCTGGAGTTATCCTGAGAGGAGGCCCGGATGCTCAAGATAAAAACCACGAGACATCCGGTTCAATAAAGTCGCTGCAAAAACCTTAACGCTGAGAGCGCAGAGGAAAAGCGGAGATCGCAGAGATTCTATGGAGGGATGACTCTATACCATCCTATTCTCTGCGACCTCTGCGTTGAGCTGTTGAGTTCCTTGACCTGCGGTCTGTCTCAGAAAATGTTGTTGTATTTGGACCAGAGCAGTTCGCCCAGTTTCCAGTAGTCCTCCACGACCTTGTTGGCAATTCCGACAGAGTACTTGGTGAGGAACTCCCCGGCTTTGGCGGGATCGGTCTGATATAGCCGCAGCGCCTCATCCTCGATCTCCTTCTGTTTGCCGAACGCCTCGATTTCAATCGGTTGCCAGACCTTTTTCAATTCCTCTCCCATTACCTGATAGCGAATGTAAGAGAGTTTGCTTGCCTGGCGGAAGGCCCACCAGGCGCAATCGCGCCGGTACTTTTCTCGTCCATCCACCATGAAAGACCCGGGCATTTGCGCTATGCCGATGTAGAAGGGCATATGGGGGGTAGTGGCGGGATTGTCATAGCCCAACCAGACCAATCCCCCGATCGGATTCGGCAGCCAGGAGCGTGACTGCGTTATTTGCAGGTACGTGGCCGTAGGGGAACAGATGGTTCGTTCCCGCTGGATCTTGAACAGATTCGTCCAATCATTGTTCATAAAGGGATTAGCCACGGGGCTTCTAGTGGCCTGCCCCTGATTGTTGACCACGGTGAGAGTGCGGGTCATGTCATACAGGGTGCCTTCATAGCTGTCCCGGAAAATGGCGAGCACATCCTGAACGGAGACCTTTTTGTCCGGTTTCACCGACAGCGGGTAGTTCTCGGCATTAGGGTCGAGTTTGAGCGACGGAGCCAGGAGACTCAGCACGCGCCACTCGCGCCGGCGGCAATACAGGCTGCTTCTATCCGCGTAGGCATAGCAGAACTCGAATGGCCGCCCACTCTTGGGATCCCACCAGCCCATTTCCTGGGCCAGTGAAAGAACGTTGTCCGAAGCCATATAGTAATCTTTGTTTTTCAGGTCGAGCTGACGGATCCTATGGGCGTTCGCAGACATGCCGATCTGATCGTCGGGGATGCGGACGGCAGCCCAGACGGCGCCGACCTTCCCTCTTCCAGGGCCAAGAATCTCGAAATGCCAGACTTCGTTGGGATCGGCGAAGGTAAAGCATTCCCCGGCATCGTTGTAGCCGAATTTCTTGGTGAGTTCGTCGGCGATTCTAATCGCCTCGTGCGCCGTCTTGGCGCGTTCCAGAACCAGACGGTAGAGCTCCGGCGCGTCGATCATCCCTTTGGAACTCTGCAACTCGCGCTTGCCTCCGGTCGTCGTTTCGCCGATCGCGAGCTGATGCTCGTTCATGATGGGGTAGGCGGCGTTGAGATATTTATAAGTTTCCGGGACCTGCGGGATTTCCCCGGTCGGGATGCGATCGTTGTCATCCGGACCTTTGGTCTGCTTGGGCTCGAGCCAGACCTTGGCCTGGTCTCCCGGGTTGTGCTTCTGGCGGGGAACCATATTCATCCAGGTCCTGTCGGTGCCGCTATCACATGAGTGGGAGGTCATGGTGGAACCGTCGGTCGACGCAAGCTTGCCGACCAGGATGCTGGTGCAACTTTCCGGATCCTGCCCTTGGTTGGTTTGTGCCGGCGAAAAAGCTAAAGTTGCCAGCAAGAGGAATGCAAATGCGATCGGGAAGGATCGCCGAATCATGCCGCCTGGATGTTTTGGACTCATCATCATGCTCTCTTTCTTACACAGAGTGTGCCGAATCTGAATTCTGGCCATCTTAGCGCGTGACAAACATGGAAATACACGAAAATTCTCTTCGTATTTGATATCAGCATGATAAATTATTAGTACTTAATGTATAGTTGAGACGATTGGTAAAGAATTTGTAAACTTTTATGCAGGTTCCGGCGTCTAATATGTTTGTAGCATCCAGATGCGAATCAATCATTCAAGCGTATCGAACGCAGTGCACTAGTCAGATTCAATGCACTGCCTCAACTGGCGCCAACTGCGAATGGCATTCCTTAACGGAGTGTGTGTTTGTGGCCGGAGCAATCTTGCATCGACTTTTGTCACCCATTAACTTCGGCGGGACCGGACGTCAGCCTTTTCTGGTGAGAGCGGCGGCGGTATTCATTCTGGGGTTGACTGCTTGCACGCATATTACCCCGCCCCAGACGGCGGATCCCGGGTCCGGATCCTCCAGGGTTGCAGCCGTCAAGTTTGGGACATTTCTCCGTAACCTGCGCCTCCACGGCACCGTCGGAGCGGTCCAATCTTATGGCGTCCTCGCGCCACGTCTTGCCGGACAGATGGCCAGCACCATGGTCATAACCAGGATCGTGCGCAATGGCGTGCGGGTTCATAAAGGCGACATCCTGGCGGAGTTCGATCGTCAGAATCAGATAAAAAGCGTCCTGGACCGGCAGGCCGACTACGACAACTACATCCAGCAGATCAAGAAGAAGCAGGCGGACCAGTCCTCCGCGCGCGTTGCAGACGACACAGATCTCAAAGGAGCAGAGGTCGATCTGCAGTCGGCACGAGTGGAGATGCGCAAAAACGAAGTCATTGCAAGTTTCCAGGCGGAGATCAACAAACAGAACCTCGCCGAAGCGGAGGCGAAACTCAAACAGCTCAAGGATACCTATGCCCTGAAACGCGAGGCTGGGGCCGCGGACCTGCGCATCCTCGAGATCCAGCGCGATCGCGCCCAGAAGGCGGTGGCGTATGCCCAGAACAATATTGAAAAGATGACCATCAAATCTCCGCTGGACGGGCTGGTGGTTTTGTCTCCCATGTATAAGGGCACGCGCATGGTGGATCCTCAGGAAGGGGACGAAGTGCGGCCCGGGGGAGGCATTATGCTTGTGGTCAACCCATCTGCCATGCAAGTGTCTGCCCGTCTCAACCAGGTAGATCTGTCCCAGGTGCACCTGGACCAGACCGCAGAAGTTCGTCTTGACGCCTATCCTGACCTGGTTTTTCCCGGCAGGATCGATCGCATAGGCGCGATCGGAAGCCCCAGTTCATATTCGAAGCGGATTCGATATTTCTCCGCAGTGGTCTCGATTCAGGGAAGCAACCCCAAACTCCTTCCCGATCTGACCGCAGCCGTGGATGTGCAGTTGGAGCGTTTGGATCACGCGTTGCTTATCCCTCGAGAAGCGGTCGTCATGCAAAAGGATCAGGCCATGGTGAATATCGTTGTGAATGGCCGTCTCGAGCCGCGGCCCGTCAAAATCGGGCCGATGAATGAAAACGAAGTGGTCATCGAATCAGGACTCCAGGAGGGCATGACGGTTTCTCTTACCCCGCGGATTGCGGTCAGCACGGGCAAGCGGTTGCCGGAGTAAGGCTGGAGCATGAGCGCATGAGACAGAATAGATCACGCAAACCATCCCTGGCGCGGAAACTCTGGACGATACTGTTTTTGCTGGCCATTGCGGGAGGGGGTGTCGGCATCTGGCGCCCTTGGGAAAAATCCAACAGTCCAACCCTGCCTACTGAAGAGGTGAAACTCGGCGATTTCGTGGATTATGCAGAACTGCGCGGGGAAATCAGGGTGCGAACCTCCACCGTGATCACGGGTCCCTATAACGCCGGGGACCTGCAGATTCTCAAACTCTGCAAGGACGGCGCACCGATAAAAAAAGGAGATGTGGTCGTAGAATTCGACCGCACCAGCCTGCAGCGCAGCGCGGATCAGAACCGTTTCACTTTGAAGCAGGTGGAGGCTGAGATCCAGCGGGCCAACGCTCAGCAACGCATGCGCGAGGAACAGATCCTCACCGATGTCATGAGTGCGCAATACGGGCTCGAGCGAGCGCGCCTGGATGCGAGCACACGCGACGTCATTCCACTGCTCGAACATGAAAGGAACGTCCTGGCGCTGGCCAAAGCCGAACAGAAGGTGAAAGAAGTGGAAAGCCGGATCACCTCCAGCCGCATCGGGGCCGAAGCCGATCTCGCGGGAACTATCCGCCGGCGCGACAAAGCCAAAGCCGACCTCGCGCAGGCGGAGCGCAATCTGGCTGCACTCACTCTCACATCGCCGGTCGACGGCATCAGCACTCTGCTGCCGAACTCACGCGCCCGAACCAGCATTTTGGGAGGCACTACCCCGGTATTCAAAGAGGGCGATCGCGCCTGGGCTGGGGCGGGTATTGCCGAAGTGCCTGATCTTGCTACCATCCAGGCAAATGCTCCCGTTTACGAAGCGGACCGCGGTAAGATTGCCGTCGGACAGCCGGTGAGCTTAAGAGTCGACGGCGTTCCCGACAAGGAGCAAAAAGGACACGTCAGTGACATCAGCCCGCTTGCCAAGCTCGATTACTCCAGTTATCCGACCAGAAAGAGCTTTGACATGGCGGTCCGTCTGGATCAGCCGGATCCCAGGCTGCGGGCAGGGATGAGCGCGACATTTCGTGTGGAGGTCGAACGCTTGCCCGACTCGATCGTGATCCCGGCAACGGCGGCTTTTGACAGAGGCGGCCGCATCGTTGCGTACGTGCTTGCGAAGGGAGAGTTTGAAGAAAGGACGCTGGAAATAGGTCGCCGGGGCGACGGCAAGATCCTGGTGACGCGCGGATTGAAGCAGGGCGAACGTATCGCGTTAAAAGATCCGACCCTGAAAGAGGACCAGAAGTGATTTGTTGCGTGATGGACACGCCAAATCGAGAGGACCAGTGATGAGAGTCCGTGGAGTTACAGTTCTGACATGGGTTGCGGTCGTTCTTGTCGCAGGCATGAGCATCGCCTGCGCTTCGCTCTCCCAGCTTATGAATCTGCAGAAATCCGGATCGAGCATACCTACCGCACGGGTGGTCCGTGAGCCCGTGGAGGTAAAGATTTATACGATCGGCGAGCTTCGCCCCGCGCGGACCGCAATGATCGTTGCCCCGCCGGTCGCAGGAGGCACGCTGCAGATCGTACACATCGTCAAGACCGGGACACGTGTGAATGAGGGCGACGTCGTCGTCGAGTTCGATCCCAGCGAACAGGAGTATGCCCTGGAACAGAGCCAATCCCAGCTGGATGAGGCAGACCAGCAGATTAAAAAAATGAAAGCGGACCAGGCCGTCCGAGTGGCGCAGGAAGCTGTGTCATTGATGGCAGCACAGTTTAGTGTCCGCCGCGCCGAACTTACGTGCATGGGGAATGAACTGCTGGGCACGATCGAAGCGAGGAAAAATGTCATTAGCCTTGAAGAGGCCAGGCGCAGGCTTGAGCAGTTGCAGCGCGACATCAAGTCACGTGCCAGTTCGGACCAGGCCGATCTGGCTGTTCAGATGGTAGCGCGCACCAGAGCCATGATGGGAATGAAGCTGGCGCAGCAAAACATCGACAATATGATTTTGCGCGCGCCGATCAGCGGAATCGTGATGCTGGGGCAGAACCTGGAGTCCCTGATGTCTGCCAGCGGAAGTATTTCGATTTCGTCCGGAATGGATATACCCGAGTATCGGGAGGGCGATCAGGCTTATGCAGGTCGACTGGTCGCACAGATTCAGAATATGGATCAGATGGAGATTTTGTCTAAAGTCACCGAGATCGACCGCGGAAGTCTTAATCCAGGACAGCCGATCGACGCATGGGTGGATTCGAGGCCGCTGAAGAAGTTTACCGGCAAGATCAAGTCCCTGGCAGGATCGGCTTCCTCCTCGGCGAGCGCATATTCCTATCTTGATTATCTTGAAGCACTATCGACACGCAGTTTCGACGCGACCTTCGAACTCGACCCGAATGGCGAGCAGATCAATCCGGGAGTGACGACGCGCGTTACGGTGCGAGGAACCAATGTCAACGATGCCCTCTCTGTTCCGCGCCAGGCACTTTTCCAGAAGGAAGGAAAACCGGTGGTGTATGTGCGGCACGCGGAGAACTGGGAAGCGCGGGAAATCCAGATCAAATACCTGACCGAGAGCCGCGCCGTGATCGAAGGGATTGCGGAGGGGACCGAGGTCGCGCTGGTAAATCCAGAGCTTCAGAAGGGCAAGACTGCCGGGAAGGCCGGTTCCCTGGCGTCGATTCTTGGAGGAACGACGCAATGACGCCTAAATCCGGCAGCGATGGGACCAAGCTCAAGCGACGCCGACGTCAGTGGCTTCCTGATCTGCGGCTGGCTCTGCAGAATCTTGGCGTGCGCAAGCTGCGCTCCCTGCTGACCATGCTGGGCATGATCTTTGGCGTCGCCGCGGTGGTATCGATGCTCTCGATCGGCGCGGGCGCGCAACAGCAGGTGCTGGCATTTATCGAGCAACTGGGTGTGCGCAACTTGATCGTCGAGGCCAAGGATGTAACCGACACCCAGGAATTGCTCAAGATCCGCAAGACTTCTCCGGGGCTGTCTCTCAAAGATATGAGAGTAATTCGCACCAACATCGGCAATCTCGCGGCGTCGACCCCCCGCAAGCGTCTGGCCCCATCGAGCATGCTGCCTAAGCCGCGGCAGGATATGCCGGGTGTGTATGGTGTGGCCCCTGAATATCAGGATATTGCAGGGCTGAAGCTCGTTGCAGGGCGATTCTTTGATCAGGAAGATAATGATCGTGTGGCTCCCGTGTGCGTCCTGGGAGAAGGGGCGAAGGCGAATCTCTTCCCGCAGAAAGCGGCGGTGGGGCAATATGTAAAGATCAATGAGCAGTGGTTTCGGGTGATCGGAGTTCTGGGGCCTCAGCTCACCTCCCAAAGCGAGCTCTCGGGCCTGAAATCACAGGATTACAACAATCTCGTGTACGCTCCGATCTATAGCGTTATCTACCGCCTGGAAGACACCAGGAGCTACCTGAGAGACGAAATCGATGGCCTCTTCCTCAAGCTGGACAAAACCGCGGACAGCAGTGTGATTGCGGATATCGTTCGCGGCATTCTGAACTCCTCGCATCGCAATGCCGGCGATTTCAGCCTGATCGTCCCCGCAGAATTGCTTGCCGAACAAAAGCGCACGCAGCGCATTTTCGAAATGGTCATGGTTGCCATCGCTTCTATTTCGCTCCTGGTGGGAGGCATCGGCATCATGAACATCATGCTGGCCAGCATCCTCGAGCGCACCCACGAGATCGGCGTGCGGCGCGCGGTAGGAGCGCGCAAGCGCGATGTCCTGCGCCAGTTCCT
>JBGQNR010000079.1:0-23450 GCA_041501225.1 Acidobacteriota bacterium | reverse complement strand
TTGTTGCGTCCCTTCAGGGCTCCGTCTCGTAACCATCCGAACACTCGCATGATCCAACGCCATTTAAATTTCTCTACCTCGCCCGGGCAGCATAGCTTTTTCGAGTCTCACCGCCAGAGGCGGTGGTTTACCTTAACCAAATTATCGCGTCTTTGACTCCTGGGGGCTATGCTTTCCGTCAATCCTGGCAGGCGACAGGACTTTAGCACATAGGTGAGTTTATTCAGTCCGGCTGGCGATCCCGCATCTCAAAAATTCCAGCAGGAACCAAAGAAACCAAAAATAGTTCGACTTTTTTCGAGCTTCATATGTCAAATGTTAATAGATGGAAGGTGAACAGGTTAGCGGACAGGCAGGACGTATGAACCAGGAGCTGGGCTCAGCATGGAGCCGCAACAAGTCTTCGTCCGCCCTTCCCGACCAGGTCCAGGAATCCGCCTGGGTGGCGGCAAGTCAGCGTGGTGACACGCTGGCCTTCAATCGTCTGGTGCTAAAATGGGAGCAAACCGTCTACAACGTGGCCCTGAGGATGCTTCAGAATCGCGACGAAGCCACAGAAGCGGCGCAGGAAGTTTTCTTGCTGGCCTACAAAAACATCCGCCGCTTCCGCCAGGATGCGAAGTTCTCCACCTGGCTATACCGTATCGCAGTGAATCACTGTGTGTCGCAAGCCAGACAACGGCCGCCGGGCCTCCATGTTTCGCTCGACAGCGACGATGCCACGGCGGCACCGGCCCAGCAGCTGCGGACTGGGGAAACTCAGGAGGGGGAACTGCTGCGCGCCGAGAATCGAACTCGCGTGCATACGGCGCTTTCGTTTCTGCCGCCGGAGCAGAGGGCGGTCATCGAACTCAAGTTCTTCCAGGAACTCACCTTCGAGGATATCGCAGCTGTCCTGCAAGTCCCGTTGAGCACCATCAAGTCGCGCCTGTACGCAGGCATGGAGATACTGAAGGTCAGGCTGAGTGCCGGCGCCTGATCCATCGGAGGGTAGAGGTATGACTTCAGAATGCAGCACGAATCAGCAACGCATTCCGCGTTCTTTCGTCGGAGATCTGGCAGCCGAAGAGCAGCAGTCGCTGGATGCCCATCTGGCGACATGCCCATTCTGCCGCGCGGAGCACAACCGCTTTGGGGAAGCTTTATGTGTGCTGCAGTCGGCCGGGGATGAGCCGGTCCCCCGTCATTTCTTTGTCTATCCCAAAGAACCGGCATCGAATCCCTGGCAACTCTTTCGACGAATGATGCCTCGTTGGCAAATCGTTACCGCCTGCATGGCGTGCCTGTTGGTATTTCTCAGTGTGGCGACAGTTTCCGGTCTGCAAGTCCGCAGGGACAATGGCGCCTGGGCGATAAGTTTTGGCAGCGGCCGCAGCTTGTCCAGCTCTGATATCGCCGTCCTCAAAGCCGATATTCTGCGCAGTGCCGAAGAAAGAAACCGCGAGATTGCCCTCGGCTATATCCAAAACCTGCGGTCCGAAATAGCCGGAGCGCGCACGGATCTTACCCAGCAGCAGCAAATCCAGCTGGTTGCAGCGCTGGATCGCCTCGAAACCCGCGTGAACACACGCATCGCTGCAACCGCGGATGAGCTCAAGGCCAGCAGCCGGAATTCAGCGGTCAGCCTTTATCAGACCGTATCTATGCAGCGCGAGCAGGATATCAATGCCGTGAATGCCCGATTCGATAAGGTTGCCGACAACGTCGAGGTCAAAGCCCGCCAAACCGATGAAATCCTGGAGACGCTGCTCCAGATCGCCAATTTGAACCTAAAACAACCTGGAGACCAAAAATGAAAAAGTATATCGCTTTTACACTCATCTTTTTGTGCCTGGGAACATTCTCCTGGGCCCAAGGGGCCAAGACGACGCTGTTCGACGTGGTCAAGTCCCAACAGGAACTGGAGATCATGAAGCAGATCCTGGGCACTACTCTTTCCTTCGTCGCACAGAATATCCAAAAACAGCAAGCCGCAAACAAACAGGTGAGCACACCCTTGGTGAGCACACCCTTCGGGCCCTACGCGGTCAGGGACACCTATAGATATGGCAACATGAATGCCTTTTACCTCTATGGCCAGGGTGCGGTATTCGTAATTCCGACATCCAACCTTCGCTTTTCCGGCTACGGAGCGCTGGCGAGCGGCTTTGGCATGGCAGGCACTCGTGATCTACAGGCGGCAGCAGAGGAGATCAATACCCTCTCCCGGCAGATGGCGGGCCAGGCGAAATCGCTTGGAGAAGGGGCAGGCACCGGCGTTTCAGGAGGAATCGGTGTCGGGATACCCCCGCCGCCCCCTCCTCCAGCTCCCCCGCAAGTGGCGCCTGTGCCACCGACAGCACCCGCACCACGCGCTATACCCGCGCAGGTGAGCCAGGAAGAGCTGCGCAAGAAAGTGGCCGAGGCGCAGGACAGGGTGAAGAAAGCCCGGGAAGACACCGAGGCCACCCGTGCCAAGTTCCTCGAGTCTTTGGGCGAAATTAAAGCATTCCTCATTGAGGCATTGGCAAATCACGGCGACTCGCTGACGACCGTCAAACCGAGCGAGTACATCACCCTGGTGCTCATGCTCGACGATTTTGGTGGCTCGAATCTGCTGTCTATGGATACGACCGGCGGCAGAACGCACCAGGAAGTGATTTCCGTGCAGAAATCATGGATCAGCGATTACAAGGCAGGCAGGCTGACCCTGGACGCCTTCAAGCAGAAGGCCATCCAGTACGCACAGTAGTTGGCTCTGTTAAATCGCGGATTCCTCATTAGCAACAACGGGGCGTCACGGGATCGGATCCGGGCGCCTCGTTTGCTTTAGCTACACCCGGTGTTTCCGCAGGATGATGCCGCATTCCTGCAGCAGCGCCATGGCGCGCTCATTCAGAGGATAATCCTGATTGTAGATGACCTCCTCGATCCCGCTGTTGATGATCATTTTCGTGCACAGCAGACACGGTGCGAATGTCGTGTACAGCGTGGCTCCCTTTAAGCTGATACCATGAAACGCGGCCTGCGTGATCGCATTTTCCTCGCCGTGGCAGCAAAGGCATTCCTCCAGAGACGTGCCGCTTTTGGCCATGCTGTTGCACCTGGGACACCCGCCTTCATTGCAGTTTTTCGCGCCTCTGGGAGTGCCATTGTAGCCGGTGGAAATCACACGCCGGTCACGTACAATGATCGCGGCCACTTTGCGCTTGATGCAGTTGCTGCGCGTGGCCACGACCTTGGCAATATCGAGGAAGTATTCATCCCATCCTGGACGGTCAAAGTTGCTCAGCAGAGCCGGCAGGATCTCATCGAGCTTGCGGTGGAGTTCCTCCACGGTGCCGTCGTTATTGACCACCACGTCGGCCATCCGCCGTGTCGCCGACAATTGCTGATTGGCAGGATCCTCACTCTGAAGTTCCCTTTCCTCTTCCCGCACAAACTGCTCGAAGCTGCCCGGCGCCCCTTCCCTGCCGCGCAGGCGGCTGCGTTCAAACCTCGCGACCTGGTTCGCATCGACCGCCATCAGCATGAAATCCTTGCGCCGCCTCAGGACCTCCACTTCCATGGGATTCCGGATGGAATCGATGACATAATTCCGGTCATGACCAAGCCGCGCAAGAATGCGTTCCGCCAGCACTCCCGCACCAAACCGACCGCGCAGCTCATTGCCCACCTCGGTCAGAATCTCCCGGGTGATCTCTGCTCCCCGTCTCCTCACCTCGTGCCGAATTTCATCGGAAAGCGAATAAAACTCAAACCCCCGGCTCACCAGATACTGAGAGACTTCAGTCTTGCCGGCCCCGTTCTTGCCCGTCAACCCAACAATCATCTGATCCCCCCACTTCAATTTACGATTGACGATTGACGATTTGTGCACGCGCCGCTTTTCAATCGTCAATCGTCAAACGTAAATCGTCAATCTCTACTGTCCTTGAGAACCATCCAGACCGAGAAGCGCCGCCTGTTCCTCCATTGCCCGGATACAAAAGCTGATGTGCTCATCGAGGTCGACACCGAGCTCCTCCGCCCCGTGATAGATGTCGTCGCGATTGACGGCACGCGCAAAAGCCTTGTCCTTGAGCTTCTTGCGCACTGACTTTGCCTCCATGCCGAGAATCGACTTCCCGGGGCGTACCAGGGCGCCGGCGACCAAAAAACCCGCCAGTTCGTCACATGCATAGATGGCTTTGCAGAGCAGGCTGTGGCGTGGCAGATTCACCTCGGTGACGTGGGAGGAAATGGCATAGATGATCTCTTCCGGGTAACCGTGTTTGCGCAGGATTTCAGCACCCTGGGTGGGGTGGTCGGGCATCGTGGGATACATCTCATAGTCAAAATCATGAAGCAATCCCACCGTTCCCCAAACTTCGACATCTTCGCCATATTTCTTTGCGTACGCGCGCATGAGGGTCTCGACGGCCAGCGCGTGCTTTCGCAAACTGTCACTCTTGGTGTATTCCGTCAGCAGTTCCCAGGACGATTCTCGATTCAAAAGCATGATCGACTCCCGACATCAGGTTTCAGAAATCAGATCCAACTTATGTGGTTGCGGAATTCAATGGTTAGGACCAAGCATACCGCTTCCGAAGCCAGGGTTTCCATTTTAGATTTTGGATCTTGGATTTTGGATCGTCAAAATCAGCGTTTAATCCATCCTTCTCCTCTCAAATCCACAGGCGATGGCTAATCATACAGCAGGCAACTCTTGCGGAGTGCCTTGAAATTGGCAACATCCTGCTGCCAGGTGTGCCGGATCTCACTGAGGGGTGTTCCGGCATCGATCTGCCGTGGAATTCTGCTTCCTCCGCACAAGATTTCGATCGGCATTCTTCGAGACTCGTACTCATACGGGGGCTGCCGCCACTGGAACGAATCGGGATAAAGCGATCGAATAGTATGAATGACCGCGATTCCCGTCAGGTACGGTTCCAGGAGGTCACGATTCTGGACATGAACCTGGACACCTCCACACATGGTCCCGGCGTGCTTCTGAAATGTCGGCGCGAAATAGGCAGGACGGAAATTGACTCCGGGCAGCCGGAGCTCATTCAAGCGCTCCGCCAGCGAACGGGCATTAATATAGGGCGCTCCCACCATCTCAAACGGCCGTGTCGTGCCGCGCCCCTCGGACACAAGAGTTCCTTCCAACAGCACCATACCGGGGTAGACGGTCGCGCTTCCCAGCGTCGGCAGGTTGGGGGAAGGCATGATCCAGGGGAGCCCTGTCTCATCATACCACTGGCTTCGACGCCATCCCTGCATCGGTACCACCGTCAGGCGACAACCGATGCCGAAATGCGCGTTGTATAGTAGAGCAAGCTCTCCCACCGTCATGCCATGGCGCATCGGCAGAGGATACAACCCTACGAAGGAGCTGTACTCTGCATCGAGCCTATCGCCTTCTACTTGATCTCCGTTAATCGGATTGGGCCGGTCCAACACCACCATTTCCTTCCCATAGCGAGCGCAAGCCTTCATGCAATATGCCATGGTGTGGATAAACGTGTAGACGCGTGTCCCGACGTCCTGAAGATCAAAAAGGAGCACATCCACATCGCTCAGCATTTCTTCGGTCGGCCAGCGCGTCTCGCCATAGAGGCTGTGTACCGGCAGATCCGTGTCGGCGTCACGATAGGAGTCCGATTCGATCATGTTGTCTTGCTTTTCCCCGCGGGCGCCATGCTGAGGCCCGAAAAGCGAGACCAGATGAAACGACTTTTCCGCCAGGAGCGCGTCCGCCGTGTGGTTCAGGTTCGGCAGGACTGACGCCGGATGTACCACGGCCCCCACACGCGCACCCGATAGGAATTGCTTTTTCCCCCACAGCAAGACTTCAATCCCTGGACGTACGGCCATCGGATCCCGCCTCCGTTATGATCGCCAAAAAAATGGTCCTATACGCCTGCATATTTGATAAAATCCGTTTTTTATACTCCATCCAACGTCATTGTTGCCGCCTTGTCAATGGTTGATCGTCGGGAATGATCCATGGAACAAACACTCGTTCTCAATGCCAGCTATGAACCTATCAATATCGTTTCCTGGAAGCGCGCAATCACGCTGCTCTTTCAAGGCAAAGTCGAGGTATTGGCCGAATACGACAAGGAAATCCGCAGCATCAGTTTCACGATTCGGATGCCCAGCGTGCTCCGGCTCCTCCGCTATGTCGGCATGCGCAAGCGATTTCACCACATAAAGTTCAGCCGTGCCAACATCTACGCCAGGGATCTGCATACATGTCAGTACTGCGGAACCAAATGCTCCACAGAAGACCTGACCTTCGATCATGTCATCCCGGTCGTAAAGGGTGGGAGCAAAACCTGGGACAATATCGTCACCTGCTGCTTCGAGTGTAACCACCGGAAAGGCGGGCGTACACCCGAAGAAGCCAGGATGCATCTGATCCGCCGCCCCAAGGCCCCTGACTGGATTCCAGGCATGATCCGCATCACGATCGGTCTCCACAGCGCACCCGATTCATGGCGCGATTATTTCTATTGGAATGTGGAGTTAGATACCGATAGTTGAAGTAATTTGTTAACTAATGACGTGCTCCCTTGCGCATGAAGCGCACGGGCTGCAGCCTCTCGATCAAACCGGCTTCAAATGCAAGCCGGTAAAATCGCTCCAATCCTTCCCTGTGTTCCTGCCCCATATTGTGATCCAGGTTGTGGCGTAGATATCCCTCGAGGAAGTCCACGGGCAAATCCAGCATGCGGGCGTAGCAGGCAGCAATTTCCTCGATGCGAGCCAGACCCCAGTTTTTGGCTTCCACGAAGATATCCACCAGGTCTGCCGGCACTACCGCATCGTCCCGGCACGCCCAGAAGGCGAACACAAACGGTTTTCCCTGCCAATCGCGCCATGCGGCGGCCAGATCCGTGATCTCATATTCATCAGGGGAACAGCGCAGGGCCGCATCCCCGATCAGAAGGGCGGCATCGTGCTTTTGCAGCATTTCCGAAATCTGCGGTTCATGCGGCACAAATTCCGGATGGATCCCCATCCTGGAATGGAGCAAGAGCTTGACTAACGCAACCGACGTGCGCGAACTGGTATCCAAGGCAACCGATCGTATGATCCTGCAATCGCGGCGGCGGACCAGGAGGACGCTGCGCACCTCATTCGAAGCTGCAATCGCAACATCGGGAATCACCGCCAGATCAGGGATGCGCTGATACTCGATGGCAGGAATCAGGCCGATGTCGACCTCTCCGCCGGCCAGTTGCTCGGCGCATTTTGCAGGGGAGGAAGGCAGAATCTGGAACTCGTGCCGCTTCGGACCATGCAGGAAATACCATCCCAGGGGCGCGGCGTTCAGATAATGCACGAGAGAAATTCTGAGGCTCAAGGCCATGCCCTCCTATAGAAAATCCGGAAATAGGGCTCAAGGACGCGAAACTATACCAGTGACCGATTATAGAGAATGAGGACCGTCAAGGCCACCAGGACCTTGCAGAACGCTTCCTGCCCTATTGGCGTTGAGTCGGTGAGATCATGGATACATCCGAAGAGAGTCTGGTGCGAATCGCGGTCGAATTGTCATTGGTGCCGGGCGTCGGCACTTTGACGCAAGGCAGCCTTTGGAAAGCCTGCCCACGGCTTCATGATCTGATGGCCATGAACTGCTCCGAGCTTGAATCCTATGGGGTGGCGCCGGAAGCGGCAGTTGCGATCCAGACCCGCCGCTACCGCTCCATGGCAGAGGAGATCATGGACTGGGCGCGGCGCGAAGCGTGCCGGTTTGTCATCCGGGGAGGGAGCGGATACCCCGCCATTCTCAACGAGATTTACGATCCCCCGTTGATACTATATTGCCGCGGCAACATCGATATTATGAGTCTCCCCAGTGTCGCGATCGTGGGCACGCGCAGGCCGACGTTCTACGGATCACAGATGGCGCAGGGATTAGCTTTCGATCTGGGCAAGCGCGACCTGGTCATCGTCAGCGGTCTGGCGCGAGGAATCGATGCCGCGGCTCATCGGGGATGCCTGGAAGCCGGCGGCCGCACCATGGCTATCCTCGGCTGCGGAATCGATGTGGTGTACCCGCGCGAGCATCGCCAGTTGACCAGGCAGATCGTCGAGAGCGGACTTCTCGTTTCTGAGTTCCCACCCGGAACGTCGCCGGCGCCGCAAAACTTTCCGGTCAGGAACCGCATCATTAGTGGAGTGTCCTTGGGCACAGTGATTGTGGAAGCGAGCGAGTACAGTGGTTCGTTGATCACGGCGCGTTTGGCGATGGAACAGAATCGCGAGGTTTTTGCTGTTCCTGGAAATCTCACCTCACCGCAGAGCTTCGGACCCAATTTCCTGATCAAACAGGGGGCAAAACTTGTTCAGATCTGGAGAGATGTGGTCGAAGAGCTTCCTGCGGAGGTGCGTCACCGAATCCTGGCCCGTGAGGACACACGACCGCGCCAGGAGCAAGAACTTGATCTTTCGACGGCGGAAGAGAGTAACATTCTGGAGATGCTCGGGTATGATCATGCAACTCAGTTCGACAGGATTCTGCAGAGCTGCGGCATGAGCGTGCCGCAGCTCAGCGAATTGCTGTTGAACCTGGAAATGCGCGGCCGTATCCGGCAGGTGCCGGGGAACCTATTCATCAGGATTGTCCGGCATGATTAATGAATTTGTTTGGAATTTCTGGAATCCTTGGTATAGTTTCCCCCCTTTATGCCAAATTCTCTTGTCATAGTTGAATCGCCAGCCAAAGCCAAGACGATCAAGAAGTATCTTGGCAGGGGCTTTGACGTCAGAGCATCCGTCGGCCACATTAAGGACCTGCCCAAGAACAAGCTGGGCGTCGATGTCGACGATGATTTCACCCCCCTGTACGCCATCATCCCATCCAAGGAAAAGGTGGTCCGAGAGCTGCGGGCGGCGGCAAAAACTTCCAAGGTCATCTATCTCGCGGCCGACCCTGATCGCGAAGGAGAAGCGATTTGCCAGCATCTGGCTGAGGAGCTGGCCGACAAATCAAAAGAGATCTACCGGGTGTTGTTTCATGAGATAACGAAGAACGCCATCGAGGAGGCGTTCAAACACCCCGGGCGGATAAACGCCCACAAGGTTGAGGCACAGCTGGCACGCCGCATACTCGACCGTCTGGTCGGCTACAAAATCAGCCCATTGCTTTGGGACAAGGTCAGACGGGGTTTGTCTGCCGGCCGCGTTCAAACCGTCGCCTTGCGCATGATTGTGGAGCGCGAGCAGGAAATCAGGGCGTTCAAGACCGAAGAATACTGGAATCTCGCAGCCCGCCTCGCCGGCCATGTGCCGCCCGAATTCACAGCCAAAGCCAGTAGTCTGGACGGACAGAAGTGGAAGGTGGCGGACGGCGCGTCAGCGCAGTCCGTAGTGGACGAATTGCGCGACACCGCATTCCTGGTGAGTAAAATTCACCGGCGCGAAAAGAAGCGATATCCGGTACCTCCTTTCATTACGAGCAGCCTGCAGCAGGAGGCCGCCCGCAGGATGAATTACCCGGTCAAGAGAACGATGGTCCTGGCGCAAAGGCTGTATGAAGGGATTGAAATCGACAGCGAGGGCGCAGTCGGACTGATCACCTATATGCGCACAGATTCAAGCCGCGTCTCGGAGACTGCGCTCGGCGAGGTCCGCGAATTCATCAAGAGAAAACATGGGGAAGCCTTTCTGCCCCATCACCCGATCTATTACAAGTCGAAGAAAACAGCTCAGGAAGCGCATGAGGCGATCCGCCCGACATCGGTCGAACGCACACCGCAAAGTCTGAAGCATCAGCTGGAGCCTGACCTGTGGAAGCTGTACAACCTGATTTGGAACCGGTTTGTCGCGTCTCAGATGAATCCCGCGATTTTCGATCAGACGGATGTGCTGATCGAAGCCGGGCGGGTACAGTTCAAGGCCACGGGTTCGGTGCTCAAGTTCCCCGGCTACCTTGCCATTTACCAGGAGGTTAAAGTGGAAGAGGCCAAGCCGGATGCCGATGGGCAGGATCAGGATGGCCTCCTGCCTGAGCTTGCGGAGGGAGAAAAACTCGAGGTCAAGGCCCTGTTGCCGACGCAGCACTTTACCCAGCCGCCGCCGCGCTACAACGAGGCCAGTCTGGTCAAGGCCCTCGAGGCGCGCGGTATCGGGCGGCCGAGTACCTATGCCTCAATCCTGAGTACCATTCAGGATCGCGAATATGTCGACAAGAGGGAGGGTAGGTTCCATCCCACCGAAACCGGCGAATTGGTCGAAGGGCTTCTCGTCGAGAGCTTCAGGGACATCTTCGATTACGAATACACCGCCCGCATGGAGCAGCATCTGGATCGGATCGAATCGGGCCGCGAGCGCTGGCAGGATACCATGCGCAGCTTTTATGACCGATTCGCGCAACGGCTCGCTGACGCCAGCAAGAACATGAGGGATGTCAAGACCGAGGAGATTGAGACCGACGAGATCTGCGAGAAGTGCGGCAAAAAAATGGTGATCAAATGGGGCAAGTTCGGCCGTTTCGTGGCCTGCTCAGGTTACCCCGAATGCAAGAACACGCGTGAGATCTCGAAAAACGGCAAGGAAGCCGGGGCTGAGATTCCCGAGGTTGAGGAGATCGCCTGCGAAAAATGTGGGCGGCCGATGGTCATGAAGCGTGGGCGTTTCGGCGAGTTTATGGCCTGTTCGGGTTATCCCGAGTGTCGCAACACCAAAAGAATCGTCAAGAAAGCCGATTCGGTCGAGGTCAAACAGGACATTCTGCTGGACGAGACCTGCCCGGTGTGCACGAAGCAATTGGCCGTCAAGCACGGTCGTTTCGGCGAGTATACGGCGTGCAGCGACTACCCGAATTGCAAATATATCAAGCTCAAAACCACAGGAGTCCCGTGCCCAAACGGCTGCGGAGGGGCAATTGTTGAGCGCAAGTCGCGACGCGGAAAAGTATTTTACGGTTGCTCCAATTACCCGGACTGCGATTTCGTGCTGTGGAACAAACCGGTGGCGGAGCCCTGCCCGCAATGCGCCACCCCTTATACGCTTGTGAAAACCACGAAACGCTCGGGCACGGTGCGCTTCTGCAACGACAAGAAATGCGGCTTCAAGGAATCGTACGAGCTGGAGTAAAGTCGAGCGCGGCGGCATCGTCCGAAATCGGGAATACCGAGTCCTCAGTTCCTCACATGCCTTTGAGCCGGCAGATCACCGACCCGCAAGCCTTTTCTCCAGCCGCGGGAGCACAGCCAGCACAAGCTTGCCGACCTTTTCCATGCTTACCGCACTGATCTTGTCCAACGTATCCCCAGCCGTGTGCCACCACGGCTCATAATCGAGATCAATAATGTCGGCACAAGGGATGTTGATGTCGAGGAATGGGATGTGATCGTCTTGAATCGCGGTTGGAGCGGCGGCGAGAATATCGCGAAATCCCTCCTCCATCGCCGTGGTCCATACGAGATTCATCAGCCAGGGCGTGGAATTGGTGTCCTTCTGGAGGTCAAGATTCTTATCGCCAACCATGTCGAGAAGGAGAAGGGCGCGCACTTTACCGGCGGTCCCGTCTTCTTTCCAGCGCTTGGCAAGATGCCGGCTCCCATAGGTGCTGTCGAATGCGCTCCATTCGATGAACGCCTCCTCGCCATCGAGGAAAAGGAACCAGTAATCAGAGCCGTCTTTCCTGGCGGCAAGAACCCGCGCCAGTTCCAGCAGCAGCCCGGTGCTGCTGCCTGCATCGTTAGCCCCTACAAAGCGGATCTTTTCGAAGTACTTGGTGTCATAGTGGCTGGCCATTGCAATGATGTTGCCGCCGCCGGCCTTTTTGCGGGCAATGAGATTGACCATTTTTTTCGGCCCGTACGGCGTGGTCGCTTCAAACGAGTCCTTCTCGACCAGGTAGCCATACCCTTCGAGCTGCTGGATCAGGTACTCGCGGCACTTCTCGAGCGCTTCACTGCCCGACGGACGGGGCCCAAAGGCCACCTGCGCCCTGACATGCTCCATGGCCTTTTCACCACTTAAACCCTGCGCCGCAGTATTCGGCGCCTGGGCGCACGCCGTGAAACCGAACAAGACCACGATCAGAAAAGCTGCGATTGCATTGCTCATGATTCCTCCAAAATGGGTCGGCTGCGGTCCCTATTATATTACGAAACCTTACGCGGGCACAGGGCCAGACTACAGCGGATTTGGCGCCGCAGCGATTCAGACAATGGCGCAGATTGCACCGCGAAGACCTCAAATACCGCAAAGAGGCGAATGGGACTCTTTACACCTGGGAGTCAGCTTTGCGGCCTTTGGGGTGTTCGCGGTGAAAAGAGCATCCGTTTTTGCTTTCCATGCCCACTGTCTGAAACACAGTTGTCACCGCGCGATCGTTGCGAGTGGTTCAGGCCTATGGTATTATTCGCATCTTTTGAACTCATACTGATCACCACTCCCGAAAGGAGCTTTTTATGAGGGTTTACGAGAGTGAATCCATCAGGAATATCGCAATTATTGGGCATGGCACGTCCGGCAAGACATCCTTGACCTCCGCCATGCTGTTCGACGCCGGCGCCATTAACCGGCTGGCCCGCGTCGATGATGGAAATACAGTTACCGATTATGAAGAAGAGGAGATCGAACGAAAGATATCCATCAGCAGCGCCTTTGCCCATTGCGAATGGAACAGAAAGAAAATCAATATCCTGGACACGCCCGGTTATCGTCCATTCCTGACGGATACCAAACTGGTGATGCGCGCTGCCGACGCCGCCCTCGTAGTCCTCGACGCAGTTGCCGGAGTGGAGGTTCAAACCGAGAAAGTCTGGGAATACGCAACTGAATTCAATCTGCCGCGTATGCTGGTCATCAACAAGATGGACCGCGACAATGCCAGCTTCGAACGAGCCCTGGCCTCCATCGAGGAAGTATTCGGCCGGTCGGGAGTTCCTATCCAGATCCCGATCGGTGCCGAACGCGATTTCTCCGGTGTTATCGATATTCTCGCGAACAAGGCTTACAGGTACGAGCGAGACGGTTCCGGCAAGTTCCAGGTTGTGGAGATTCCCGCCGCACAGAAAGAAACCGCAGAGCGGGCACGCGACAAATTGATTGAAATGGTAGCTGAGGGCAGCGATGAGCTGATGGAGAAATTCTTTGCCGAAGGCACGCTTTCCCCTGCCGAGCTGCTCGAAGGTTTGAAAAAGAGCGTCGGCGCACGAAACCTGTTTCCTATTCTCTGCACCAGTGCCAGTTTCAACATCGGAGTTCCGCAGCTTCTGGATGCCATCGTGGATTTATTGCCTCCCCCAGGTACGGAAAAAGTGCAGGGCATTCATCCCAAGACCAACGAGCCGGTCGAGCTCGCCGTCAGCAGCAAGAATCCCTACGCTGCCTATGTCGTAAAGACGGTGGCCGACCCGTTTACCGGCCGGATCAGCATCATCCGCCTCTACTCGGGCATCATGCGGTCGGATACTACTTACCATAATCAAACCAAAGGCAAACAGGATAAGTTCGGTCCGCTTCAAGTCCTGCAGGGCAAGAGCATGACCCCGGTGGGGGAGGTTCAAGCCGGCGATTTCTTTGCGGTGACCAAGCTGCGCGAAACCACGACGGGCGACACTCTCTGCGATCCCTCCCACCCCGTCCTGTTCCCTTCCGTAGAGATTCCCGAACCATCCATTACCTTCGCGATCGAGCCGAAGGCCAGGGGCGACGAGGATAAGATCAGCAACGCCCTGGCGCGCATCACCGAGGAAGATCCGGCGATCAAATACAATCGCGATCCCCAAACGAAGCAGCTCCTCTTGTCCGGTTCCGGGCAGCTCCACGTCGAGGTGACCGTCGCCAAGATGCGCAAGCGGTATGGGGTTGAAGTGATTCTCAAGACACCCAAGGTGCCTTATCGTGAAACGATCAAGGGCAGGGCCGATGTCCAGGGAAGGCACAAGAAACAGACCGGCGGTCACGGGCAATTCGGTGACTGCTGGATCAAAATGGAACCATTGGCCCGCGGCGGCAGCTTTGAGTTTGTGGACGAGATTTTTGGCGGCTCCATTCCGCGAAATTTCATCCCCGCCGTGGAAAAAGGAATCATCGAATCAGCCGCGAGGGGCTACCTGGCCGGCTTCCCGGTAGTAGACTTCAAGGTGATCCTGTATGACGGCAGTTTTCATCCTGTCGACTCCTCGGAAATGGCGTTCAAGATTGCCGGCAGCCTGGCATTCAAGAAAGCCATGGAACAGGCACAGCCTGTCCTGCTCGAACCGATCATGAATGTGGAGATCCTTACACCGCAGGAATACGCCGGCGATTTGATGGGCGATTTGACGAGCAGGCGCGGCCGACTGCAGGGCATGGACATGAAGCGGGATATGCAGGTCATCAAGGCCGAGGTGCCGATGGCTGAGATGGTCACCTACGCTCCAGTCCTCACCTCGATGACCGGCGGTCGCGGCGTCTACCATATGGAGTTCTCGCACTACGATGAAGTCCCGGCGCATATCGCGCAGAAGATCATCGAGGAAGCCGACAAGGATCGCAAGGCAGAGGAAGAATAAGGACGCTCTATGTATCCAAAAATATTGGATTTGGGTCCTCTCACCATCCACACGTATGGTCTGTTGCTCGCCCTGGCATTCATTGCCGGGATCTGGCTGGCGAGCCGTAACGCGGCCAAGGCAAAACTGAATCCCGATTCCATCTGGAATCTGGGGCTGATCATCATCTTCTCTGCCCTGGTTGGCGCCAAACTTCTGCTTTTCATTTCAGACTACGCGTACTATTCGCAGAATCCGCGCGAGATCTTTTCGCTTGCCACACTGCGTTCCAGCGGCGTGTATTACGGCGGCCTGCTGCTGGCACTGGGAGCTTCAGCATGGTATCTGCACAAGAGCAAGCTACCGAGCTGGCGCGTGGCGGATATCACGGCGCCCGGAATTGCATTGGGCCAGGCGATCGGCCGCATGGGCTGTTTGTCGGCAGGCTGCTGCTACGGCAAACCAACCAGCATGCCATGGGGGATTACTTTCACCAACCCATATTCTGCTGAAAACGTCGGAGTCCCTCTCAATATCCCGCTGCATCCGACGCAGATCTATGAATCCGTGGGAGCGTTCCTCCTGTTCATCTATCTGATGTGGCGACTCGGGCGGAAGCACTTTACGGGGCAGGTCATCCTGGAATATCTTGGCCTATATGCTGCGCTCCGGTTTGTCATCGAGTTTTTCCGCGGCGACGATGACCGCGGATTCGTGCTGCATGGCTTGCTGTCTACCTCCCAATTCATAGGTATCCTGACCATTTTCGGATCGGCGGTGGCATTCGTCTATCTGCGGCGCCGCTACCGGGAGACGACAGAGGTGTGATCGAACATAGCGGTTGCATCCAGGTTCCGCCTGCGGCTGCACGTATTCGGCTGGACCGCTATCTGTCCGAGCTTTTTCCTGACCAGAGCCGCTCACAAATCCAGGGATGGATCCGCAGCGGCAACATCCAGGTCAACCGTACGAAGGTCAAAACCGGCTACTTGCTGCGGCCGGGAGATACTATCGGCATCGAGGTGATGGCGGCATCTGCTGAGCCGCGGCCTGAGCCCGAGAATATTCCCCTCCATTTAGTTTATGAAGATGAGGACCTGGCGGTAGTCGACAAGCCCGCCGGCCTGGTTTGCCATGCCGGATCCGGGGTGCGGACCGGGACTCTTGTGAATGCGCTGCTCTACCATCTGGGCCCCTTGCAGACCGGCGATCCTTTGCGCCCCGGCATCGTTCACCGCCTCGACAAGCTCACGAGCGGCTTGCTCGTCGTTGCCAAGAATCTGGAATCCCATCGCTCCCTTGCCCGCCAATTCAAGGCCCGCCAGGTAAAGAAAGAATATGTGGCGCTTGTCTACGGGCATCCGCACCCGCGAACTGGAACCATCGACCTCCCTTTGGGACGCGATCTCCGAGATCGAAAGAAAATCTCAGTACGCTCCCGGCGGAGGCGCGAAGCAGTCACCCACTATCACGAGGAAAGGAAATATGGGCCATTCTCGTTGCTGCGAGTGCGCATCGAAACGGGACGAACCCATCAGATTCGTGTACATCTGGCCCAATTGGGTTACCCGGTCGTTGGCGATACACTTTATGGCGGCAGCCGCTTCCGAAACCTGAATGATCCTCTGCTGAGAACAGCAACCAGGGAATTGAATCGGCAGTTTCTCCATGCACAACGGTTGGAGTTCTGCCATCCGCGGACCCAGGCAACACTTTCTTTCACCGCGCCTTTACCAGCTGAGTTGTCGAGTTTCCTGAATCTCGCCGAGGGTAATTTGTGATGATACGGGAGGAACCCGGGGAAAGCTGCCTTGACTCCCCTCGGGGCGAAATCTATAATCCTGTTGCTAAGCTAATCACTGCTTAGAGATACGGGGAAAAGGATGCATTCAATGCTGCGCTTCGGCCTGGCCTTCATCTTCGGTTTTGTCCTCATTTTTCAGCCTTACGCCCGAACCAGTCCCTTTGCAGCAAACGGTTTGGGGCAATCGGACAAGCAGCAATTACCCGGCCGGCTGTCCAACCAGACCTACCGTTCCAATGTCGATCTGGTGAATGTTTTCGTCTCCGCCTGGAACAAGGATACGAAGTCTTTTGTCACGAACCTGGCAAAGGAGGACTTCGCCGTTTATGAGGATGGGAAGAAGCAGGAAATCACCAATTTTGCCCGTGAAGCCAACCTGCCGTTGACCATCGCCCTGCTGGTGGATACCAGCCAGAGCGTGGCGCCAAAACTGAAATTTGAGCAGGATGCAGCGACAAACTTTTTCTACACCGTGCTGAAGGAAGTCGATCGGGCTATGATTATTGAGTTCGATTCCGCTGTATCCCTGGTACAGGATCTTACCAACGATCCCAACAAACTCGCCAAGCAAATCCGATCCATGCAGGCAGCGGGCAATACGGCGCTGTATGACGCGATCGTGAAAACGTGCGATGAAAAACTGATTCGCGAGGCCGGCCGCAAAGCGATCCTGATTCTTTCCGACGGTGAGGATTCCGCCAGCAACGAAACTCTCGAGCGTGCTCGGGAGATGGCCATAAATGCCGAAGCGACCATCTTCTCGATCAGCATCAATCGCGGCGGTTTCTTCGGGGTTGGGGGCGACACCAGGAATGGCGACCGGGTCTTGACCCAGCTCGCGGATGTGACCGGAGGAAAGGCGCTCTTTCCATTCCAGGTTGAGGAGCTTGACGCCGCCTTCCGGGAGATTAGCCAGGAATTGCGCAGCCAATACAACATCGGCTATTTTTCAAGCAATCCCTTGCGTGACGGCGGCTACCGCAAGATCGAAGTCAGAGTTGCAGAGAAAAACCTTAAATTGAATTTCCGCAAAGGTTACTACGCACCGACAGGCAAGTAGGCAACTTCAGGCCACTTGGTGTTGCTCACGAGGCTTCGCCTGATCCACCTGCCCTCCGGCTTGCTCCCTTTCGATGCATTCGATTTCCCGGATCGCCTCAATCAGTTTCTCGGTTCTGCCATCGAAGAAGCGCAACACGAGATCCCGGATCTGGTTTGTGGTCGCCTGCGCCCGGGACAACAGGGGCCGGTAGGTGAAGGCCCGCCCGCTGCGCTGGTGAACCAGGGCTCCTTTATCCTCGAGAATGCCCATGAGCGTGAGCACCGTAGTATAGGCGGTTTTCTTCTGTTGTGACATGGTGCTGCAGACGTCTTTGACAGTTGCCGAACCCCGGTCCCAGACTACCTTCATAATCTGCAGTTCCTGACGCGTGAGGATGATCGATTCCAGGTCCCTTTTCATTCTCCCTCCGAACGTGAACGCGAATCCGGATAGTCGGCGCCTCTGCGCAACATGCACACTACGACATCCCTTATTAATTACGCCTCGTCCGGCCGTTTATTTCTAAAAAGTAGACCCCGGCCGCCGGAAGGGGATTGGGATCTATTCATTCAACACTTGAGCGCCGTGCGGCGCACAGCGCCCACTTTCGGCCTAACGGTCAGGGATAACGGCCCGCTACTTTTTGGGCTTGGGCACTTCCTGGAGGATAGCTTCGAGTTGTGAGGCGAGCATCGCGCTGCGCGTATCTGCCGTCAGGAAGTGGATCTCACTGGCGTTCTTGGCACCGAGATTGAGCTCGACTGCGCGTTTTAACTGGTCCTGCTCATAAACCGGGCGCAAGCTTACGGGTTGTTCCGGAGTTTCTCGCTGAAGGCGCAGCAGCGCCACCCCGGTTGCATCGATGGCGAGACGATCCGAAGAAGCGAGGAATACCTCCGGCCTGGCGATCTCTCCGGCTTCTGGGCCGCCTCGCACAAAAACGTGCATGGCATCCATGATGATGAGCTTGGGCTGATAGGCGAGGTTGACTTCCGCAATCATGGCCCCCTGCTGAGAAGATGCGTGCAGTTCCTTCATGTAGTTGTATCCCGCATTCAGCTTCCCTTCTTTTGCCGTCAGGCCAATGGAGTTCTTGAGGCTCGCGCTGAAGACGCCGCCGAACCGGTGGGTCTTGAGATTGCACACCTGTATCAGATAAGTGTCGGGGTCGAGGAACCCCGGAACTTCAATGCCCGCCTTCCAGTTGGATCCCGGGAGATCCTCCTTGCGCCATTGGTCGGGAGTCAAATCCTCCAAGGCAAGGAGGCGAAGGCCGAGTTGCTTGGCCTGGGCAGTGACTCCCAGCTTTTCCCATACATCCCGGGTCAATCCCATCCCGCTTCGTTCCACAAGGATAATGTTGCCGCAATTGGATTCCCGAAGAAGGGCTACGACCGCACCAAGTGTATCTTCATGGGTCGTTGCCGGAAATGGATCCGGGCTGCCGTAATTCCCCTTGAGATAAAGATCTTTGCCGCCGAAGTCCATTTTGCCGAGCAGGCTGACTGCGGTTCTCAGAGCGATTTTGCGATCTTGATTGCGAGCCAGGGCCAGCGCGGACTGATCCTCTTCTTGCGCCGGGCTGCGCCAACCAGCCATGGCGAGGCCCGTAACGCCGAGACCGGCCTGAACGGCAAATTTCCGCCGCGACATCATGCCGGAGGAGGCGCACAATTTCCTGGATCGATTCATGCCATCCATGTTATCCAGATGAGGGAGGGAATATGCAAGAGAAAGTATTGATATTTGGCAAAGACACCTGACCGTATACGTCTCAGGCCCGTGAGGACTACAAGCGGCGGGGAGTGCCTTTCGAGTACATAGATGTGACCAAGGATGCAGGTTCCCTGGACCGGATGCTGCGGTATACTAAGGACCTGAAGCTGGTGCCGGTTATCGTCACCGGCGGTCGCGCGGAGATCGGGTACGACGGCGGATCGTGACACGTCTGAGCGCCGCAGTTGCGGCGTACGATTCAGGTTTTTATTTCAGGCCGGAGATTTGCCGCCGGCCTTTCAATTCTTGGAACGCCCGTGAACCAAGTTGTCGTCGCTCACTATCATGAGATCAACCTCAAAGGAAACAATCGAGGTTGGTTTGAAAACCGGCTTCACGGGCATGTGGAGTCGTTGCTGCAGGGCTTGCCCCATGATGGCGTCCGGCGCTTTGCCGGACGTTTGCTGATTGCCCTCAAGCCTGATTCACCCCTCGAGGAGATCGAACGCCGGCTCCGATGGGTCTCTGGCATAGCCAACCTGGCGTTTGCCTGGGAGGTGCCCGCCGAGTTGGGATCCATCCGCACTGCCCTGGCCTCCTTGATCCAGGCGCGAGCCTTCGCCTCATTCAAAATCGATACGCGCCGCGGAACCAAAGATTTTCCCCTGAATTCGCAGCAGATGAACGAAGAGCTGGGCCACTACCTCCAGGAGTTGACCGGGGCACGGGTGCGCATGGAAAATCCCGACCTGACCTGCTATGTCGAACTGGTGGGTCAGCGGGCTTTTCTCTACTTCACCAAAATCCCCGGAGGCGGCGGGCTGCCTGCCCGTACCGGCGGCAAGGTGCTCTGCCTGCTGTCGGGAGGCATCGATTCTCCTGTGGCAGCCTTCCGCATGCTGCGCCGTGGCTGCCAGGTGCGCTTCGTTCACTATCACAGCTTTCCACACACGACGGCCGAGTCCCAGGAGAAGGTACGGCGGATTGTGCAAATTCTCGGGCGCTATCAGCTGCATGGGAAACTCTACCTGGTCCCCTTCGCCGAGGTGCAGCGGGAGATCGTCGCCTATGCGCCGCCGCCCTTGCGCGTGGTCCTTTACCGCCGTTTCATGGTTCGCATTGCAGAAGCATTGGCTATAAAGGAAGGTGCGAGTGCGCTCGTCACCGGAGACAGCCTTGGACAGGTGGCGAGCCAGACGCTGGACAATCTGCGCGTCGTGTCAGCCGCAGCCTCCGCCTTGCCGATCTTTCGGCCGCTCATCGGCGACGACAAGGAGGATATTATTCGGCTGGCGCGTGAGATCGGGACTTACGAAATCAGCATCCTTCCGGATCAGGATTGCTGTACTCTTTTCGTCCCCAAGCATCCAGAGACGGGCGCAAGGCTGGATCAGGTAACAAAGGCTGAGAGTCTGCTCGACACGCAGCGGCTGACGGAGGCGGCTTTGAGCGCCTTCACCAAGGAGATCATTGCGCCTGACTTCGCTGTCGCGCGAGCCAATGCGTCCTGATGGCAGGAGTCGCCGCCGATCGCGACGTTGGTGCCTGCAAAGGGCGGTCTGCCATCCTGTCATCGCACGTCTGCAGATTGCCTGCGCGGCGCGTGATCCGAGGCCACAGGCGGCGGTTTTTCTTTTTTGGCGAAGGATCGGATATGGATGAATCTCACCACAATCCTGGAAAACGAAACGCGCCCGAAAACATCCAAATCGTGCAGGGCGACATCACACTCCAGCATGTCGATGCGATCGTAAATGCAGCCAATTCCTCACTCCTCGGTGGTGGGGGGGTGGACGGCGCAATTCACCGAGCCGCTGGACCACGGTTGCTTGAGGAATGCCGCGGACTCGGAGGCTGCCCTACCGGCGCCGCCAAAATCACCCGGGGCTGTCTTCTTCCGTCAAAATGGGTCATCCACACAGTCGGACCGATTTGGAGAGGCGGATCTCATGGGGAAGATCAACTTCTCTCCCAGTGCTATCGCAGCATCCTGCAACTGGCCCGGCAGCATCGCGCGGCCACGGTCGCCTTCCCCTCGATCAGCACGGGAGCCTATGGATTTCCCGTGGAGCGCGCGTGCAGAATTGCCCTGCGCGAAATCAGCGCTTTCCTGCAAGACAATTCCCTGCCGGACCGCGTCACCATCGTCTGTTTTGACTCGAACACCTTCGACAATTATTGTACCGCGCTGGCCGATACCCGTCGCACTCGTGAAGCCT
The DNA here is from genome assembly GCA_041501225.1 of Acidobacteriota bacterium. GTDB lineage: Bacteria > Acidobacteriota > UBA6911 > UBA6911 > UBA6911 > JAFNAG01. Next base: position 2,201 of record JBGQNR010000079.1, on the reverse strand, counting down.
GAGCCGCAAATCTCATGGATAACTTCGGAGGCATACGTAAGAACAAGAAACTCTAGTCCCTAAATGGTTCGAGGCAGTGTATCCTGCCCCTGGGGAAAACGAGATGCGGCATGCCAATCTGAAGAGTTTTCTCAACACGCTCAAGCGCGAGGGAGAACTCCATATCATCGAAGAGACCGTGGATCCCCACCTGGAACTGGCGGAGATCCAGCGTCGGACTGTGGCGCGCCAAGGACCCGCGCTTCTGTTCAGCCACGTCGCCCGCTCTCAATTCCCTGTGGTCACCAACCTCTTCGGTACCCGGAGGCGCATCGAGCTAGCCTTTGGAGAAGATCCGCAGAAGTTGGTGCGTAGAATTGCCGAGGCTGCCGAAATGATGATGCCGCCGCGCGCTGCCAGCTTGTGGCAATTTCGCGATCTGCTGAAAGCTGGCCTGCGGATGGGGACGAAGACGAAGCGGACCGGCGCCGTGTTGGAACGCAGCATCACGCCTGCTCGGTTGCGCGCGCTGCCGCAGATTCAGAGCTGGCCTCGCGACGGCGGCCCCTTTCTTACTCTGCCGCTCGTGTACACCGAGGATCCTGTGACTGGCAGAGGAAATCTCGGGATGTATCGGAATCAGATCTACGACGACCAGGCGGCCGGCATGCATTTCCAGATTCATCGTGGCAGCGGATTTCACTACCACGAGGCAGAAAGGCAAGGCAAAGCGCTGCCGGTTAACTTGTTTCTCGGCGGGCCACCGGCCCTCATCATGGCGGCAATCGCGCCACTCCCCGAAAATGTCCCGGAACTGATTTTTGCTTCGCTTTTTCAAGGTGGGCACATCGCGGTTGTACACAACCCGGCGATCAGCACCTTACCGATAGTCGCGGAATCCGATTTTCTGCTGGTAGGGAAAGTCCCGCCCGCGATGCGGAGACGCGAAGGCCCATTTGGCGACCATTATGGGTATTATTCGCTGGCGCATGAGTTTCCGGTTTTCGAGGTTGAACGCATGTATCACCGGGACGACGCCATCTTCCCGGCAACAGTGGTCGGGAGGCCCCCGCAGGAAGATCACTATATCGGGGAGTATCTTCAAGATCTTTTCGCCCCTATCTTCCCACTTGTCATGAACGGAGTCATAGCGGTTTGGGCTTACGATGAGGCAGGAATGCACCCGCTGGCCGCAGCCGTCGTGCGTGAACGCTATCGCAAAGAGGCTTTTATGGCCGCTATGCGGATTCTGGGCGAGGGCCAGCTGTCTCTGACCAAGTTCCTGGTGGTCACCGACGCACGCTTGCCGCTCAAGGACTTTCGTCCGTTGTTAGCACATATTCTGGAACGGGCCGACTTTGCCACCGACCTCTTCGTCATCTCCAATGTCTCCCAGGATACGCTGGACTATTCATCACGGACTTTGAATGAGGGAAGCAAAGCCATTCTGATGGGTCTTGGCGACAAGCGTTACCAGCTCGAGTCCCGCTCGAGGGCAGAGCTGCAAAATCCCGCTTTCAGGCGCCAGGAAATATTTGCGCCGGGTGTTCTGGTTGTTGAGGGTGCTCCGTGGCGCGAAAATGATGCGGTAGCGGAGCAGTTGCTGAAGGAGCCGGCGGTACAGCCTTTTCGCCTTGTCTGCCTGGTCGACGATGCGGCCGCATGCGTGCGCGATGACGCTTCCTTTCTCTGGACCGTATTTACCCGCTTCGAGCCCGCGGCTGACATCTATGGCACTAACCCTCAACTGAAGCGCTATCATGTGGGCATGTCGGCTCCGATAGCGTTTGACTGCCGCTCGAAGCCGTGGTTTCCCCCAATCGTCGAGCCGGATCCTGAGACCGTGAGACGCGTCGATGCATTGTGGCCCAAGATTTTTTGAAGTGTATGTGGGCGCCGGGTGCCGCAGGGCGCTCAAATCGCGGGAGTATTCGATGCCATGCCCCGTCCGGCGGCCGGGGCCTACTTGGAGAAAAGAATGAAGCACGACATTGAAAATCTTACCGACATGACCGATGCGGAATTTCGTGCGGCTTTGGCGCGCGTCGGCGACTGGGTGGCTACTTATCGCGCAAAAGCAGGCTCGGCGCCAGTCTTGTCACGCATTGCTCCGGGAGACATTGAGAAGGCAATGCCCGTTGATCCGCCGACGCAAGGGGATTCTGTGGAAAGCTGGCTCAAGGATCTCGAGGAGATCATCCTGCCGGGAATCACGCACTGGA
>JBGQNR010000078.1:0-23530 GCA_041501225.1 Acidobacteriota bacterium | reverse complement strand
CTGCGGCGTTGGCGCTCCTCGACGATGTACAGCGACATCGCCTGCGTCGCGCCGCCTGGCATCTGCCCCCGCGGCGCTCGGAACGCGGCCCCTCCTAATTCTCGGACGGGCTCCTAGTAATCCACTCCGTTTTTTCGAGTATTTAACCTGATAGGAGGTTTGTATGGCTATGGAAAGACCAAAGGCAACGACATTTCAAGGAAATCCGCTCACGCTGATCGGGCCGGAAATACGGGTTGGGGACAAAGCCCCGGCTTTTACGGCGCGCACCCTGGATCTGAAGCCGTTTACCCTCGCGGACACAAAGGGCAAGATCCGGCTGTTCAGCGCGATCCCTTCGCTGGATACCCCGGTATGCGATGCGGAGACGCGCCGGTTCAATGTGGAGGCAGCCAAGCTGGGGGACAAAGTTGAAATCGTCACCGTCAGCATGGATCTCCCCTTTGCCCAGAAGCGCTGGTGCGCTGCAGCAGGCATCGACAAAATCAAGGTCGTCTCGGATTATTTTGACCGTTCCTTCAGCCAGGCTTTCGGCACGCTCATCAAGGAACTCCACTTGTCCAGCCGCGCCATTTTCATCGTGGATGACAAGGACACAGTCCGCTACGTGGAGTATGTGCCCGAAGTCGCAAGCCATCCCGACTACGATCGCGCCCTGGCTGCAATCAAAACCCTCCTCTGACAAGTACTAAGTGCTGAGTACTGAGTGGGATTTGTGCTGGGTATTGACCCAGTACTCCGCACTCAGTACTCAGCACTTTCCTTCCCAGTTGCCTTGACTAACCGGGTTCCGCGATGGACAATAAGGGGTCATCCTCGCGTAGCCACTTGCCTCTATTCGACTTCCGATCGATCGAGCCAAACGATACGCGGATGCGTTCCCGGAAGTTGAGAGCTTCCTTTTTCATTCAGGAGACCAAAACTCGATGATCCGACGATCTCTGGTTCCAATGGTTATCTTTTTTGCCTGCCTGCCCGTCATGCAATCGGCCGGGCAATCCAAGCCGGATGTGAAGGTGGTTGCCACGGCACAGGCAGCTGCAGAGGATGTTATCGTTCGGCTGCTGGGTGAAACTATCACCGAAAAGCAGATCCTGAGCACAATCAACCAGCTCGCGGCACGGGCGCAACAGCAGCAACAAGCCACGCCGCAGCAACTGCAGCAGAAGGACACCTATTTCTACAGAGACGCCGTGGAGACGCTGATTGGCAGCGTCCTCCTCAAGAACGAGGGCAAGGCAAAGAACATCGTCGCGGATAAAACCAAAATCGATGGGACGTACCAGTCTCTGAAGGGCCAGTTTCCGAATGAGGAAGCGTTCCAGAAGGCGATGCAGGGGCAAGGGCTGGCGGAGCCAGAAGTCCGCAAGTCTATTGAAGACAACCTGATCATTCAGATGGTGTTGGAACCTGTATTTCAGGCGATCCCGGCCACAACGGATGCCGATATCCAGAAGTTTTACGATGAGAATCCAAAGTACTTTGAAGGTCCCGAGCAGGCTCACGCCGCCCATATCTTTATGAGAGTCGACAGGGCTGCGACACCTGAGCAAAAGGCCGAGATAAAGCAGAAGCTCGAGGGCATTCGCAGCGACATTGAAAGTAAGAAGATTACGTTTGCCGAAGCGGCTGCCAAGTACTCCGACGACAAGCAGAACGCTCAAACCGGGGGCGATTTGGGAGCTCTCAAGCGCGGGGAACTGGTGCCACCGCTCGAGAATGCCATATTTTCAGCCAAGCCGGGTACGCTCACGCCGGTGGCGGAGACGGAATTCGGATTTCACGTGATCAGCGTGATTGAAGTGAAGCCGGCGAGTAAAACGCCGCTCGCCCAGGTCAAACCCAACATCCAGCAATTCCTCGATCAGAAGGCCAAGCAGGACGCCACCAGGAAGTACATCGACGGCCTCAAAGCCAAGACGAAGATCGAGACCCTCGTTTCCGACGAGGAATGGAACAAACGCCACTCAATTAAATAAGTGCTGAATACCGAGTACTGAGATCGATTCGCGCTGAGTTTTGACTCAGCACTCAGTACTCGGGACACTCTACTGTGGTTTTACTGTGGTGTGGGCCCAATCCCATCCCGACAGCCCGCGACTATTGACGGCTTTGACCGACACCATCAACTTCTCTCCCATTCTTAATCCTGTGATCCCTGCCTTGGGCGTTTTTACCGACATGGTGCGAGCCATGGGGTTGCTCTCCGGGCCATAGGCCACTGTGTAGGAGACCACCCCTTTCTCAGGGCTTGGCGTCCAAGAGAGTTCGACCGCGTCTGCCTGCATCCTTGCCACCTTTAGATCCTTGATCCGGGCAGGACTGGCTGCGAGTAGCATGATGGAAGCTGTGGTCATCTTGGCCGATTCCAGTACGAGCTGTTGGTTGACGGTCTCGAGCAGGTCGGTTGCCTGATGATAGTAAGGATTCCCGAGAACGGGATAGGAACCGAGTCCCGAGACGATGTCGCCGTACGCGTCGTAGAAGGCTGCAGCATCCGTCGACTTGTAGTAGCGCGTGTCGTAGGTGGTCAGCCTGGAAAACAGGAACGCGGCGGCATGCTGCAAGTCACGCATGCCGTCGTTCGTGTAACGGATGGTGTTGTCCAGCCGGTGATCGTTGGTCCAACCGATCATGTCATTGTTGAGCGCGCCCATAAGCTGCAGCTTGTCCTTCGCCTGACGCACGAATTCATGGCTGCCCAGGTCCCCGGCCTCCTCGCCCGTGAAAGCGGCAAAGATTATGGTCGCCGGCATGGGTGTTTTAGCAAGGATGCGGGCGGCCTCGAGCAAGACGGCGATCCCGGTCTCGTTGTCATCCGCGCCGGGTCCTGCCGGGACCGAATCATAGTGACTGCCGAGCACGTAAATTAACTCAGGATTTTCGGTGCCGCGCAAGGTTGCCAGGACGTTCGCGGTCCTGGTGTTGCCTCTTGCATCGAACCACTGATACTCGGGCTGGTAACCAAAGGATGCTAAAGTGTTATAGATGTAGTCTCCTGCCAGCTTGTTTCCCGGCTGCCCGATGGCCTTGATGTCGAACCGGAATAAAGACTCCTGGTACTCATACAACTTGGTGATCGATAGCTGTTCTGTGGCATTCCTGACTTTGTCGGCGATAGGACGATACATGGCCTCGCCCGCAGCGCGCAGAGCCTGCTCAGAGGCCAGGTTGGCCTGAATGCGGGCCAGCAAAGCATCTTTCGTGATCTTCTGACTGAGATCGAGAAGATAGACGCCCCGTTCAGGAGAAATCGTATCTCCATCACGCTCGGCTACAATCAGAACGCGGTTGCCGGCCGGATTTGCCACCCATTCGTACTCTGGGGCGATGGTCCGGACCGTATTGTTGTGGAACAACTTGAAGCTCTCCAGGGTGTCGAGATCGTAGATATAGGATCGGGCGTGTCGGCGCTCGCCTTTGATGGCCAGGATCCTGTTTCCGGTGAGAAACCTTGGCGCCCAATCGGGCTGGATTTCCCGGCTCACCCTCACCTCGCCGGTACCATCGGACTTGATGCAGTAAACCTCCGTGTTCTTTTCGCGGGCCCAGGGCATTTCGAAGGTCACGCGCGAGCCATCGGGGGAAATCGCCGCCGACCCGATCCGGTCCGGGGATTTCTTAATCGTCGCAGGGGTGAGCGGTTCGCTGAGCTTCACGACCTGGATGTTGTTTTCGCTGCCGCTGCTGCCGACAAACGCGAGGGCGGAACCGTCGGCCGAAATGGAGGGCGCCGCCGACCCGGTGAACGGGGTTGGTTTGCCATCGGCGAGGTTGAGCACCGCAAATTCGACGCGTCTGCCTCCAAATCCACCACCGCCTCCGCCCCGACCGCCAGTTGCTCCTGCCGCTGCAGCGCCTCGACCTCCTCCCCCGGCACGGCCGCCTGCCGCTGCACCCGGGGGCGCGCCCTGCCCGCCGCGTCCCGCCTGATCACCTGCTGCGGGCTGGGCAAAAGGCGATTGCGTCGCAATGGTGTAGATCAGATATTTGCCCCCGGGAACTGCGATCGGGCTGGTTTTGAATCCGGATCCGGAGGTGAGTGCGCGAGGCTTGCCGCTTTCGGATAGGGCGTAGATTTCATTGGCAGACGTATCGGATTCTCTGGCGCCGGCAAAATATACTTCGCGGCCATCGGCGCTGAAGGCAAGCCCCGCCTTGAAAAGCCCGTCGTCGTCCAGGCGTGGCTCTCTGCCTGAAACAAGGTCGCGCAAATAGAGATCCATGTTTCTATTCTCAAGCGCGGACAGCTGCCGTTGCTTTGCCGTCAGAGTCTGCCGGTCCTGGATCGCCGCCTTGGTCAGGTCATCGATTTCTTTGCGCAGACCGGTGATCTCGGGGGTTTCCTTCACACGCAGGTAGGCGACTGCATCACGAGTGGGGGAGAAGACGAGGTTCTCTCCCTGGATGTCGACTACCTTGACCGGCTCGCGATCGACGCTCAGGATACGAGTAACGACCGAGGGGCGGGAACCGCTCTCATAGGACGCGTACCGGCCCGAGGGGCTGAATCGAGGCGCCTTGCCGTCGGTCGTGAGTTCGGTATCCTGATATAACTCGCCCGTGACGAGCGCGATGCGCTCGATCCAGCGATCGGCGTCCGGCCCCTTTAACAGGGCATCAAATCCCCGCAGGGCGGTTACGTAATCTCCGCTGTCCCAGGCCCGGTAAGTGCGTTCCCAGCGATCGTCCAGGAGTTGCGGGCTGGCGGCAACCGAAACACCGGTAACTATAAGAATTAAAAGGGGAAGTAATTTTTTCATGATCAAACCTCGAACTTAAATGCTCGGACTGATAGAATTTCAATTTCAAAAAAGGCCAGCTGCCTTTCGGGTCCAATGGTGACGCCGAGGGTAACATTTGCCCCTGCGAATATCCAGCATTTTGGCGGCAGTACTTGCCATCCCCCCCGGGGAGTGGGTTATCATAGGAGTTTATTAATCCGGGATCATTGACCAAAGCTGTACCGGAAATGGAGGTCCGTCTAGACATGGCGACAGTGGATAAGGAAATTGCCAGGCAACCGATGAGCGCGACCTACAGCGGTGTGCCTACCAACAACATTACCAAAGGCCTGCCCAAGCACGTTGAATCGATTTGTCCGGATCCGGACTGTGGCAAGGTGATCATGGCCCGGCTGTTTGCGGAAGACGGGAAGGTCTACATGGATAAGACCTGCCCGCAGCATGGGTACTACAAGGACTTGTACTGGTCGGATGTCGAGCTCTACCTGAAGGCGGAAAAGTGGGAATTCGGCGACGGCAAAGGGCTGTCAAATCCGAATACCCAGCGCGAAGTCTGCCCCCGGGATTGCGGCATCTGCCAAAGCCACACCAGTCACACAGCCCTGGGCAACATCGATTTGACCAATCGCTGCAATCTGACCTGTCCCATCTGCTTTGCCAACTCTAATGTCACGGGAAAAATCTACGAGCCGAGCAAAGAACAGGTCATGGACATGCTGCGGCTCTATCGGAATGAACAGCCTGTGGCCGGCCGCCTGGTCCAGTTTTCGGGCGGGGAGCCGACCATCCACCCCGACTTCCTCGAGATCCTGCGCGGCGCCAGGGAGATGGGATTCAGCCACATCCAGGTGGCCTCGAACGGGATCAAGTTTGCGGATCCTGATTTTACCATGCGTGCAGCCGAAGCGGGATTGCATACGATCTACCTGCAATTCGACGGCGTGGAAGATCACGTCTACGAGAAGATGCGCGGCCGCAAGCTGTTGGAATACAAATTGAAGACGGTCGAAGCCGTACGCAAGGCCGGCATCAAGATCGTCTATGTGCCTACCATCGCTGGCGGCATCAATGAAGATCAGGTCGGGAAGATCCTGAAGTTCGCCCTCGATAACATTGATGTTTCGAGCGGCATCAGCTACCAGCCGGTTGCCATCACCGGGCGGATCAACTATGAGGAAAGGTTGAAGCTGCGCTTTACCCTGCCGGATCTGGTTCGCTGCATTGAGGAGCAGACCGGGATTGCATCGAAAGACGACTGGTACCCGTTGAGCTTTGTCCAGCCGATCTCGAAAATCATCAGCTCGGTCCGTGGCGCAGACACCGTCCACATCACCTGCCACCCGCATTGCTCGCTCGGCACCTACTTGTTCATTGAGCAGGGCACCGGTAGGGCGATTCCGATCACGCGCTTTACCGATATCGAAGGCCTGTTCAACGAAATCGAGGCGCAGGCAGGCAAGACGAAGGCCAGCCGCTTCAAGCGTTTCGCGCAGATGAACGCCTTCTACCAGGTGCAGAAATTCTACAAGAAGGACAAAGCCCCGGCTGGTCTCGATTTCACCCGCTTCCTGCAAACTCTCGACGGTTTCTTCGACAAGGAAGCCGGGCGCGGCGCAAAAGACGGCACGTACACGAATAAGACCTTGCTCGTGGCCGGGATGCATTTCATGGATGCCTACAATTACGAGTTGGAACGTGTGCGGCGTTGCACCATCCACTATGCCACCCCTGCAGGCCGGATCATTCCTTTCTGTGCTTACAATGGCGGGTTGGTGCACCGTACAGCCATCGAGGAGCAGTTCTCGGTGCCGATGGAAACCTACCGCCAGCGCTTGAAAGCGCAAGGCAAAGCAGAGAACTAGCCCAATCCGAAGTATGTGAATTCCCAAAGCGGAGATGCGAGCGTATCTCCGCTTTGACGCTTATCTATGTCAATATTTATCGGAATCGACCTCGGCTCTGTCAGCGTGAAAGCCGCGCTATTCTCCCGCGACTCCGCCGATGCGCCTTTTTTTGAAAAACAATCAGCGAACCCGCTCTTCCAGTCGGTTCGACGGCTCACCACGGCGGAGCACCGGGACTGCTGGCTGGCTGTGACCCGGTACGCGCGCATCGCCGGGAATCCTCTGCAGCAGACTCGAGACCTGCTCGAGAAACTGGTGGCGTTGGTCGATCGCTCAGCGCTTGGTGATGTCGCGGGCACAGGCCGAGGGGCGAAGCTATTGAACTCGGAGTGCGATGTCGGCAAGCAGAACGAATTCAGGGCCCTCTCCAAAGCGGTTGAGCTTTTGCTACCGAAAGTGCACACCCTGTTTGAAATGGGTGGGGAGAACTCCAAGTACATTTGCTTTGACCGGCATGGAGCCAATGGCCGGCTCGGCATTAGCGACTACCAGACCAATGGCGATTGTGCCGCCGGTACGGGAGGATTCCTGGATCAGCAGGCGGGGCGTCTGCTTTTCAAGGTCGAAGAGATCGGTGACATCGTCGTCGCCACCAAACGTGCCGCGCAGATTGCAGGCCGCTGCTCCGTGTTTGCCAAGAGCGACATGATCCATGCCCAGCAAAAAGGGTTTACCCCTGAGGAAATCCTTAAAGGGCTGTGCGATGCGGTCGCACGCAATTTCAAGAGCGCGATCACCAAGGGGAAGAAGATCGTCCCTGAGGTCTGTTTTGTAGGCGGTGTAGCGGCAAACCGAGGGGTGGTGCAGGCGGTCGAGACCGCTTTCGGCTGGGATCCCGGCACGCTGATCGTGCCGGCGGACCATGAAGCCTTCGGCGCCATCGGCAGCGCGATTCTTGCGGAAGTGGAGGCACGGCCGGAGCGCGCGGAGCGGCATGTCTTCAGCCTGGCGCGAAAGACGGAAAGAGAGCCGGTCCCGAGCTCTCCGCCGCTTTCGATGGAAAACGTCGTGCTTTTGCGTAACCACATGGTTGCCCTCTCGCCATCGGAAATTGACTCAGTTCGAGACGCATTCCTCGGCATTGATATCGGTTCCGTCAGCACCAACCTGGTGGTACTCGACATGGAGCGCAATGTGCTCAAAGAGATCTACCTGCGCACCGACGGCCGCCCAATCGAAGTGGTCAGCCGGGGGCTGCGCGAAATCGAGCGCGACCTTGGCGGCAAAATCCGCATCCGCGGCGTGGGTACCACTGGCTCGGGGCGCGAGCTCATCGGTGAACTGGTCGGGGCCGACACCGTAAATGATGAAATCACAGCACATAAGACCGGTGCTGCGTTTATCGACCGCACTATTCTGGGCCTGGGTGTGGACACGATCTTCGAAATCGGAGGCCAGGACGCCAAGTTCATCAGTCTCGAAGAGGGCATCGTCGTAGACTTTGCCATGAACGAGGCCTGCGCCGCCGGGACCGGGAGCTTCCTCGAGGAACGCGCCAAAGAGCTTGGGATCCGCATCGAGAATGATTTCGCGCGCATCGCCCTGTCGAGCACCGAGCCGATCCGGCTTGGAGAACGCTGCACGGTTTTCATGGAACGCGACGTCAACAGCTACCTGCAGCGCGGCGCTGCTTTAGACAAGATCGTGGCCGGATTGGCGTACTCCGTGGCGACGAACTACATCAACCGCGTCGTCCGGGGGCGCAAGATCGGTGAGGTGATCTTCTTCCAGGGTGGAACGGCTTACAACGACGCTGTGGCCGCCGCCTTCTCTTCGATTCTCGGCAAAAGGATCGTCGTGCCGCCGTTCAACGGCGTGATGGGAGCCCTGGGCGTGGCTTTGCTGGCCCGGGATAAGATGGCCCGCAATCACGAGCAGAGCGGCTTCCGTGGCTTCGACCTCGACAAGGTCAACTACGACATCTTTGAGTTTACCTGCAAAGGATGCACCAACTTCTGCCAGATGCAGCGCTTCACGGTCGAAGGGGAGCAGACCTACTGGGGTGACAAGTGCTCGGAACGTTACCGCAAGGCGGTTCAGTCCGAGCAAAAGCCGGTGATCGAGAACCTGGTCGAATACCGCCGCAGCCTCCTCATGGCGGATTACGATCCCGATGCTGGCTCCGGTCCGGTCGTGGGCCTGCCTCTTTGCATGTCCACCTACGAGTGGGCGCCGTTCTGGTTCAATGTCATGCGCGAGCTGGGAATCCGCGTGCTGCTGTCGGAGCCGACCACGAACCAGATCGTGAAACTCGGGCTCGAAGCGGTGGTGTCGGAGCCCTGCTTCCCGATCCAGGTTGCCCACGGACATATCCGCTGGCTGATCGAGAAGCAGACGGACTTCATCCTGGTTCCCAACTATATTTCAGCGCCGGGTGCCCCGACGGATAAGCCCGAGTTCTTTTGCCCGTGGAATCAGACCCTCCCCTTCATTACTCGCGTGGCACCGTTCATTTCCGAATACAGCAAGCGCATTGTCGCGCCGACGATCTGGTTCAATCACGGAAACAAGGCGGTCGCGCGCGCGATCCAGGATGCGCTCAAGGAAGCCGGCATCCGCTGCAGTACTAGCAAGGTTGAGGCCGGCGTGGAACGGGGCATGTCTGCCATGGCGGCTTTCCAAAAAAGCCTCCGCGCCGCAGGCGCCAAGGCGCTGGCGAGCATCGCCGAGCACAATGAGCACGGGATCGTCCTGCTGGGCCGGCCCTACAACATTTACGACAAGGGGATCAACCTCGATATCGCTACCAAGATGCGGAAGTACTATGGGGCGAATGTCATAGGCCTCGACTTCCTCGATATCGAGGGATTCGACATCAACAGATACAACGACAACATGTTCTGGAGCTACGGCATCAAGATTCTGAAAGCTGCGGCCTTCGTCAATGACAAGCCTCAGCTCCACATCGTCTATATCACCAATTTCAAGTGCGGGCCGGATTCCTACATCAAGCACTTCATTACCGAAGTCTCGGGAAGGCCCTTCCTCACGCTGCAGTTCGACGGGCACAACAATGATGCCGGCATGCTGACCCGTTGCGAAGCGTATCTCGATAGTAAAGGAGTTTTGCGGAGATGGGGTTCGACGGAACAGGAAATGCCAGCGAGCGCGAACAATCCGTAAAAGGCAGAAAGGTCTACGTGCCGCAGATGAGCAAAGGCGGTGCGATCGCCTTCGCGGCGGCCTTCCGAAGCGTTGGCCTCGATGCGCACATCTGCCCGGATTCCGATGCCCGCACACTTGAACTGGGGGGACGCTATACTTCGGGAGAGGAATGCCTGCCCGCCCGAGTCACGCTCGGGAATTTCCTCAAGATCGTGGAACAGCCGGATTTCGTGCCCGAAAAAACTGCCTTTTTCATGCCTACCGCCGATGGCCCATGCCGGTTCGGCCAGTACTCTCCCTATCTGCGCAAGGTACTGCGCGACATCGGACTGGAAGAGGTGATGGTGTTCTCTCCCTCGAGCCGCGACGGATATAAGGGGATGGGCGACCAGGTGAACGAACTGCAGCGCAATGCCCTGAGGGGATTGATCGCCGCAGATGCGCTGCGCAAGATGCTTCACAAGACGCGCCCTTACGAAACCAGCCGGGGAGATACGGAGGCCGTTCACGAGAGGTCTATCTGCGGAGTGGAACAAGTGCTGGAACGTCAGGGGACTCCCACCGAACAGAGGATGAAAGAGCTGATCGCCGCGCTTACCGAGTCTCGCGACGAGTTCCACAAGATTCCGGTGTGCAAGGTGGGAACGCGGCCGCTGATCGGCGTGGTCGGGGAGATCTTTTGCCGGCTCACATCTTTCACTAACGACTTCACCATCAAGAAAATCGAGGAGTTCGGAGGGGAGTGCACCCTGGCTCACATTGTCGAGTGGGTGTGGTATACGAACCTGGAGCACACAAAGCGTCTCCATCAATCAGGGCAGACGTTTTCCAAGGAGATGCTGGTCGCCAACATCAAAAACCACATCCAGCACAAAGACGAACACCGGCTCTACAAGGTGTTCGAGGAAGACTTCAAGGGCTACGAAGAGCCCGCCATCAAGACGATTTTCCAATATTCCGACCCCTACCTGCCCCATACGGGCGCGCTGGGCGAGATGACCCTCAGTGTCGGCAAAGCCGTATTCCATTACCACCAGGGATGCGACGGCGTGGTCGACATTTCACCTTTCACCTGCATGAACGGGATCGTTACGGAAGCGATCTACCCGAAAGTCAGCGCCGACTGCGACGATATGCCGATCCGAAACTTCTTCTTTGACGGGACCCAGACCGATCTCGACCGGGATGTCGGGATCTTCATGGAGCTCGCCCGCACCTACCGGGCAAGGAAGAAGACGCCTCGGCCCTGAATGTACCGGCAAGCGTACGACCTCTCGCCAGAACTGTGGCTTCCTCTACTCTGAAAATGAATCGCCCAGAAACTGCAAAAGCAGCCACGAATGGCACGAAACATTCGTGGCTGCCTTAACCCTGCAAAATCGGTGACAGGCTACTATTTCACCAATTGCATCACGAAGCGTCTTTTGCGATTGCAGCCTGGAAATTGGTGAAATAGTAGCCTGTCACCGATTTAGTCGGGAGGTTTCTGAATTCGTACCAGGGGCGTGCCCGGATGTGGCGCTACAGGGAGACCGTTGGGTTCATAGCAGAAGATCACCGCCGCCTGCGGCCAAATTGAGAGATCTGGCCCGAAAACCGAGGACCCAACCTTTCTGCGGGCGAGACGCTCGCTGTTCCAATGCGTCGATCCAAAGCAATTGATACTTTCCGACAAAACGGCTATGGTTACAAAGTTCTTGGGGCTCTACCACCGTCCGAGGGCGTTTTCCATAACTTGAAACGAATGACCGAGACCATAACCAATAACTAGGCATTTTTCGCAACCGATGGATCTCAAAACACCGCGGCCCGCTTTTGCAGCTGCACCGACACTCGTTGGAAGCTTTCCTCACACCGAGCCTGCGCGTCTCCTTGACCAGATACTCAATCGGTTTTCCGAAGTGCCCGCCTGGCCGCAGATGCCCGCCCGTGACTGGCGCGAGAGCATGTACGTCCAGTATTCGGAAGGGTTGCCCGGCGCAGTAGTGAACTCGCAGGAGCAGAAAATCCACTTCCAGGCTGACGGAGGCTTTCCAAACCGGTTGGAGGAGTTCTATCAAGCCGTAGTCGAAGAAAATGTGGAGCATTTCGCAATCACTCCGGATTACGCCTTGGGACTGCATCAATTCCTGGATCGTGTTCAAGGCTTGGGCGCAAAGCGCCCTAATTGGGTCAAAGGGCAAGTGACGGGACCCTTCAGCTTTGCCATGACAGTCACGGACTCCAACAAGAGGGCGATGGCCTACGATCCCGAACTCTATGAAGTTGCCGTCCAGGGCATGGCGATGAAAGCACGCTGGGTTGCCAGGAGACTGATGCAAGTTGCGGAGCGTGCGCTTGTGGTCCTTGATGAGCCTTACCTCTGTTCTTTTGGTTCCGCCTTCGTCAATGTGGAGAAGAACGACGTAATCGCTGCGATCGATGGGTGTGTGACTGCGATCCACAAAGAAGGAGTGTTGGCCGGCCTGCATTGTTGTGGAAACACCGACTGGTCTCTCGTGCTGAGCACCGGGGTCGATGTCGTCAACTTCGACGCCTTCGAGTTCTTCCAGGGATTGTCGTTATACCCCACAGAGCTGCGATCATTTCTGGAGAGAGGGGGCACCCTGAGTTGGGGAATCGTTCCTTCTTCAGGAGCCCCGGAAAATCTCGATGCACAGGTTTTGCTCAGCAAGCTGAAAGATCGTATCGAACAACTTGTGGCCAAGGGAATTGACAGAAGATTGTTGTACCGGCAAGCGCTTCTAACACCCTCCTGTGGTTTGGGTACCCAGAGTGTCGACCGGTCCGATCGCGTTTTGGATGTGCTGGTCGAGCTTTCGGCTCTGGTGCGCCGGCAAGAGTTACCAGGATGATCATCGCAGTCATTGGAAAAGGTGGCGTCGGCAAGACCACAATCACTACGTTGTTGCTGAAGCGCTTGGTGGAATTGGGCCAGACGCCCTTGTTGGCGATTGACGCCGATCCCTCGAATTGCCTGGGCTCTTCGTTGGGCGTCGCGGTAGACAAAACTCTCGCCGACATGCGCGAGAGCATGCGCGACAGTTCCGGCCGGCCGCGGTCCATGTCGCCGGCCGAATGGCTGGCGCTCCGCGCCGAGGATGCCATGGTCGAAAACCCGGGATTCGACCTGTTGACAATGGGCAGGCCGGAAGGGAAGGGGTGCTACTGCTTCGTCAACAATCTGATCCGGGACCATCTTGACCGGCTGTCCCGCTCGTACCGGCATGTGTTGTTGGACTGCGAAGCGGGATTGGAACATCTTTCCCGCCGCACGAGCGGCCGGCCGGACATGCTCGTTTGCGTAACCAACCGTTCGAGAATGGCCGCGGAAACGATCTATAGATCCCTGGTCTTATACCGGGAACTTCATGGCGAAATGCCGCGCAGCGTTGACCTGGTGCTCAACCAATTCGATCCCGGAGAGCCGCATGCGGCCGAAATGACGGCGATCGCCTCCGGAGGATCGGATCCGTTCCGCCGGATTTTCGCGGTTCCGAGAGATCCGCAGGTAGCCGAGTTCGAATCAGCCGGCCGTTCCCTGTTGGAGTTGAGTCCGACCACGCCTGCCATGGCAGGGTTGCTTGGATGGGAGATCCACTCATGAAGGTGGCCGTCACGGGAAAGGGAGGAGTGGGCAAGACCACGGTTGCCGCGTTTCTAGCTCGTTGCTGGCGGGATCTAGGCCATGAGGTTGTAGCGGTCGATGCCGATCCTGATGCAAACCTGGCCGGCACGCTGGGCTATCGGGCCCAGAACATTACGCCGCTGGTCAAGCTGAAGTCGCTGATTGAGGAACGCGTCGGCGGAGGCGAAGGCTGGGGTGGCTTCCTGCGGATGAACCCGCGCGTCGACGACATACCGCAGCAATTCAGCGTCGTGGTGGAAGGCATCCGCGTGCTGGTCATGGGAACGATCGAACGGGGTCGCCGGGGTTGTGCATGTCCGGAGAATATTCTGCTGCGTGAGGTGCTGAATCACCTGATGTTGCGAAGCCGTGAGCACGTCGTGGTGGATATGGAAGCCGGGGTGGAGCACCTGGGCCGCGGAACGGCGGAGGGCGTGGACCAAATGCTGGTGGTGGTCGAGCCTGGGTGGGCAAGCCTGCAGACGGCTACTAGCGTCGTCCGGCTGGCTCGCGATCTCGGGATACAACGCATCCACACGGTCGCCAACAAAGTTGCCGGTGACGCCGACCTGGCATTTGTGCGCGCGCACCTCGAGGAGCCTCCCCTTTTGGGGACATTGCCGTACGACCGGGAACTGGAATGGGAGGCACGCTCGGGATCTGTTTCCAAAGGACGGCCATTTTATCGGGAAATGTTGCGAATAGCTCAGTTGCTAAGCAGCTGAGTCTTCGGGAAAGGACATACTTTGAATAGCCACAACCGCTCTGTGGATCCAGCCGCGCAGGAGGCGCTGGCTCACGCGCAGGAACTGGGCGCAAAAACTATCTGGGATCGGCATGATGCCATGAAGCCTGTCTGCGGATTCGGCGAGCTTGGACTGTGTTGCGAAATCTGCTACATGGGGCCTTGCCGAATCGATCCTTTCGGTGAACGTGCTCAGGTGGGAGCTTGCGGCGCCGACGCTCACCTGATTGTGGCCCGGAACCTGGCGCGGGCTGTCGCCGCGGGAGCCGCTGCACACAGCGACCACGGGCGCGAGGTCGTGGAGGTCCTCCGCATCGTTGGCGAGAGTGGTGCTGCTTCCGGCTATGCCGTTACCAACTTCGAAAAGCTGAAGACCCTGGCGGAAGAATGGGGAGTTACGGTCGGCGATCGCACGGAACGGCAGATTGTTGCGGATCTTGCGGCCTTGATGAAATCCCAATTTGGCGCGCAAGAGGGCCCGCTGGTCCCCCTGCTGCGTGCGCCCGAAGGACAGCGGGCGAGGTGGGATAAGGCGGGGATCGCCCCGCGGGGAATCGACCGTGAGATCGTCGAATTGCTCCATCGCACCCACCACGGCGTCGAAGCCGACCCTCTTGGATTGCTGCGGGCGGCAATGCGCGCCGCATTGGCGGATGGCTGGGGCGGATCGATGATGGCTACGGACGTCCAGGACGTTCTCTTCGGCGGCCCTCAGGCAATTCGGTCCAGAGCCAACCTGGGTGTCCTCGAAGCAGGGCAGGTCAATATCCTCGTCCACGGCCACGAGCCGGTGCTCAGCGAAATGATGGTCGCGGTCAGCCGCGAAGAAGGGATGCTCGAGCGGGCGCGCCAGGCAGGCGCGGAAGGCATCAATATTGCCGGGATTTGCTGCACGGCGAACGAAATCCTCATGCGCCAGGGAATGCCGGTGGCGGGGAACTATCTCCATCAGGAATTGGCATTGCTTACCGGCGCAGTCGATGTGATGGTCGTGGATGTGCAGTGTGTCATGCCGTCCCTTCCCCAGGTCGCCTCCTGCCACCATACCAAGGTGGTGACCACTTCCTCCAAGGCCCATATCCCGGGTGCGGAGCACGTCGAGTTGGATCCTCATCATCCGAGGCAGGCCGCCCAGGAGATCGTCAGGCGGGCGATTGCCGCCTTCTCCCGTCGCGATCCCGCACGAGTCAAGATCCCGCGCGAACGGATGGACCTGGTAGCCGGTTTCACCAATGAAAATCTGCCGCACTACCTGGGCGGCCGCTTCCGTGCGGGTTACCGGCCGCTGATCGATGCGGTCGTCGCTGGCCGTGTCCGCGGCATCGTCGGCGTTGTCGGATGCAATACACCCCGGTTTGTCCAGGACAGCCACCACCTGGGTCTGGTGCGCAGCCTCATTGCCCAGGACGTGCTGGTCGTGCAGACGGGATGCAGCGCCATCGCCTCTGCCAAGGCCGGGCTGCTTCGTCCTGAAGCAGCGTTGGAGCATGCCGGGCCCGGGCTCCGGGAGGTTTGCGCGGCCGTGGGAATCCCCCCGGTGCTGCACGTCGGCAGCTGCGTCGACAACTCGCGCATTCTC
Source organism: Acidobacteriota bacterium (assembly GCA_041501225.1). GTDB lineage: Bacteria > Acidobacteriota > UBA6911 > UBA6911 > UBA6911 > JAFNAG01. The sequence continues at coordinate 7,824 of JBGQNR010000078.1, read as the reverse complement.
TCGGTCTGCGCGGCCCTGGTCGCCGAGGGAGGGATTGGCGAGGATTTCTCGGAACTGCCGATTGCGGCCGCAGCGCCCGAGGCGATGAGCGAGAAAGCGATCACCATCGGAATGTATGCGGTGGCTTCGGGAATCTTTACGGCCTTCATGCCGGTGCCGCGCGTAGCGGGAAGCAGCGTGGTCCGGAAGTATCTCGAAGAGGATGTCGAGCGGGAAACCGGCGGGCGATTCCTGTTCACCGACGATATTGACCAGGCGGCAAGAGCGATTCTCGACCACATCGATCTCAAACGGAAAGCGCTGAAGTTGGCGCCCATGCTATACGAAAACGGCGTCCGGTCCAGCAACGATGTGGCGCCGCGGAGCCTGCCCACCTATGTTCCTCCGACCGGCCTGGTGGCACTGGGATGCGGAAAGGCCCAGGAACGGAGCCAGTCGAGACCCCCGGAGGCCTGAGATGCGCACGCTGCTTGCCTTCCATCGGGACCACTGCCTCGCGTGCCGGAATTGCGAGCTGGCTTGCTCGGTTGTGCATTCCTCCAGCGGGCGGCTCGAGACCGCCATATCCGAACAGGTCCCTCCCAGACGGCGCCTCACCATGGCTGCCGGGAAGGACGGAGTCGAAGCCCATCGATGCGAGCAGTGCCTCGAGCCGCTTTGCGCCTTCAGCTGCAAGAGCGGAGCCCTCAGCAGGGACCCCGCGAGCGGACGAGTCGTCCTCGACGAAAGCCGCTGCCTGGCCTGTTACATGTGTCTTATGGTTTGTCCCTTCGGTATTCGTCCCGATCCGGCGGCGGACCGCGTGGTCCGCTGCGATCTCTGCCTGGACCGTGAGATACCTGCCTGCGTGGAGGCTTGTCCTACCGGTGCACTCGGCACGGATATAGAACCGGACCGCCGGGTCCAAAGCGAATTTGAAGGACATGTCGTGGTGGTAGGGTCTTCGGCAGCAGGAATAGCCGCCTGCGAGGCCGCCCGCGAGCATGCCCCGCGTTGTTCCATCACCCTGGTCACTGCCGACGCACATCCTCAGTACTCCAGGCCGCTGCTGGCGTATTTCCTGGCCGGAAAAATCCAACGCGAAGAGCTCGCCTGGCGCGCCGATGGATATCTCGAGCGTGATTTGAAAGTCAGGGTTTTGCATGCTCTCCGGGCCTCAAAGCTGAAGGCGGATACAAGGACCATCGTGCTCGATGATGGAACGGAGTTGAACTTCGACAGGCTCATTCTGGCCACCGGTGCCCGCGGGATTGCGCTCTCCATTCCCGGTGCAGCCCTCGACGGTGTCTATGCGCTCCGCAATCTCGACGACCTGGAAGGTATAGACAAGCGCATTAAATCGGGAAAACGCGCCGTGGTGCTGGGCGGGGGCAATGTAGGGCTGCAGGCATGCGAGGCCCTTCTGTCCCGCGGCATGATCGTCACCGTTGTGGTGTCTTCCCCCTACCTCCTTTCGCAGATGGTGGACGCGGAAGCCGGAAGGCGCGTGGCTGAGCTGTTCACGCGCAATGGGGCAGAAGTTCGCACCGGATGCGACGCTCTCGAGATTGTAGGTGATGGAGGTGTCCAAGGGGTGCGTCTGAACAACGGTGAAGTGGTCGGCGCCGATCTTGTGATTGTGGGCAAAGGGATCAGGCCCAATGTCGAATGGCTCCAGGAGAGGGGGATCCGGATCGGACGCGGCATTGAAGTCGACAAGTGCGGGCGCACCAGCCTGCCGGATGTCTTCGCCGCCGGTGACTGCGCCGAAACGCCCGATCCATTGACCGGAAAACTGTCGGTCAGCGGCATCTGGCCGGTTGCTTACGAAATGGGGCGTGCAGCGGGTTGTACGGCCGTCGGGGTTGAAAAACCATCCGGCGGAGCCCTGCGCCTGAACGCATCGCGATTCTTCGGCGAGTCGATCATCTCGATCGGTGAGGTGTGCCCGGAGCGGTTGGACGGAAGTTTTGCTCAAGTATTGGCAAACCGTGGCGGTGTCTACCGCAAGCTGGTCTATCAGCGCGGACGCTTGGCCGGCGCTCTCCTGTTCGGGGATATTTCGGGTGCGGGAGTTTTCTATCGCCTCTACCGTGAGGGAACAGATCTCGGCGGCCAATTCGGGAACCGCGAAATACACGAAACCGATCTCGCGTATTTGGTGGCTCCTTCAATACTGGGGAGTGAGTTGACAGATGTCTAGAATTATTGCGGCAGCAGCGATCCGAGGTGCTTACACCTGCGTGGACCGGGCCGAAACGATGCTGGCGGAAGCCATCCATCGCCATGGCAGGGACAAGAACATCGGTTTTCCTGGAACAGCCTATGCCTTGCCGGTCATTCTTTCGCTCGTCGGCAAAAGAGTCGAGAAGCTTGGAGAGCTTGAGGAGACACTCCAGGTTGCGCGCGACTGGCTCCCCGCGATCCCGACCGAACGACTCTGGCTGCCCTACCTTGGCGGTGCGCTGGATGCCGGAGCGGCCACGTTGGTGGCTCATGAAGCCGTGGAAGCGATGAAGCCTCTATGCGGCATCCCCCTGGCATTTGATTTTTGGCTTGGACCGACGCCGGACAGCATCCTGCGGGAACAAGGGATCAAGCTCGTCGACGGGCGGATGCCCGGATTTGCCGCTTGCGTCGGCGCTCTGCCCGACGGCGAGACCGCCGAGCAAATCGCGCGCGACCTGCAGGAACGCAATATCCTGGTCTTCATGGGGTCGAATGTGGCCGGAGAGACGATGGCTGCCCAGCTCAATCGGCGCGGTGTCGAAATGAATTGGGAAACGTTTCTCGTCCCCTATGGACCCGATACCTCCTCGGTGGTCCATGCACTTGGCTTTGCCTGCCGCGCGGCGCTGACCTTCGGCGGGCTCAAGCCGGGAGGCTTGAAAGAATCCCGTGAGATTCTTCTCTATAACAAACGCCGTGTTTTTGCCTTCGTGCTGGCGCTGGGCGAGGTCGATGATGAGAAATACGCCACGGCTGCGGGCGCGATCAACTTCGGCTTCCCGGTCATTGCCGATACCGATATTCCGGAGATTCTGCCCAGCGGGATCTGCACCTACGAGCACGTCGTCGCCAACGTGCGGCATCGCGACATGCCGTCGCGCGCGGTCGAAGTGCGCGGGGTAAAGATACGAACCGTCGAGATCCCCATTCCGGTGCGGCACGGTCCTGCATTTGAAGGAGAGAGGGTTCGCAAGGAGGACCTCGCGATCGAGTTCGGCGGCAAATACACCCGTTGCTTCGAGTACCTGACCAGCCGCCCCATGGATCAGCTGCAGGATGGACTCATCCGGGTAGTCGGTCCGGAAATCGGGGACGTGCCGGAAGCTGCGCGCCTCCCCCTGGCTGTCTTTGTGGAGGTGGCGGGCCGCAAGATGCAGCCCGAATTTGAATCGATCCTCGAGCGGCATATCCACTCTTTCCTGTCCGAACCCATGGGTGTGATGCACCTGGGTCAGCGGGACACGGTATGGCTCCGGATCTCCAAAAAGACGCGGGATGCCGGGTTCAAGATCGCGCACCTGGGAACGGTTTTGCTGCACAAGCTCAAAAACGACTTCCCGGCGATCGTGGACAAGGTGCGGGTGACACTCTTTACCAACTCCGAGGATGTCGAAAAGCTCTACCCGGCCGCAACCGCTGCGTACCAGCACCGGGACGAACGCATGGGTGCACTGACTGACGAGGCTGTGGACATCTACTACTCCTGCGCCCTTTGCCAAAGCTATGCGCCAAACCACGTCTGCATCATTACCCCTGAACGTTTAGGTCTCTGCGGCGCTTACAACTGGCTCGATGGGAAGGCAGCTTACGAGATCAATCCCCACGGCGGGAACCTGCCGGTGCGCAAGGGAGAGGTAATCGACCCTGCGCTCGGCCAGTGGAAAGGAATCAACGATTTCATCGGCGGCGCATCGAATGGGGCCTTGTCGCGTTTTTCAGCCTATTCGATGATCAACGATCCCATGACTTCCTGCGGCTGCTTCGAGTGCATTGCCTGTGTACTTCCCGGCACGGGCGGCATCATGCTCGTCGACCGCGAATATCCGGGACAAACCCCGGTTGGAATGACCTTCTCCTCGCTGGCGGAAATGGTGGGTGGCGGGCAACAAACGCCCGGCTTTATCGGCATCGGCACCCTCTATGCTTTGTCGAAGAAGTTCATCAGTGCCGATGGCGGTCTGCCACGGCTGGTCTGGACTACCACCCGGGTGAAGCAGAAGCTGGGGGAGAAACTCCGGGACCGTTGTGGCGAAGTCGGCATGCCGGATCTTTATGACAAGATTGCCGACGAAACCATCTGCACCGAACTCGAGCCGCTCATCGAGCATCTGGCGACGGTGGAGCATCCCGCGCTCGCCATGGGCGAAATGATCTGATGACAAGCGAACCACAAAATTTCCGAATGACACGAAATGAGGTTCGTACTACTTACATACAAATCCATGCCAATTAAGCAAGAAAAGCAAAAGATCAACGCAGAGGTCGCAGAGGATGCGGAGATCGCAGAGAAAAGTCATTCAAAAGCGAAAATCCTCTGCGGCCTCTCCGTCCTCTGTGTCCTCTGCGTTGAGGCTTTTAGGTTGCGGATATTCCGCGCCGTGTTTTGCGGTTGGAATTTGAGGGAACGTGTATGCCTTTAACTGTAAAGCCCAAGCAGTGGGCTGGTGCGATTCGTGCGGTAACTCTCGGATCGGAAAGCCGGCAAAAACTTACGGTCGGCGGTGAGAACGGGCTGCCGCTTCATACCTTTGAAGGCCGTTTCCCGCATCGTCCAGTACTTGCGTTGGAGATCACCGATGTGGACCCGCCCCGATGGGTGGATACCGTACGGGAACCGTGGCAGGGTGTGCTCGGTCAGCCGGCGGCTGCCGCGCGGCGCGCCGTGGAAGAGTATGGCGCGGATCTTCTCATGCTTCACCTCATGGGAACACACCCTGATCGTGGCAACCGCTCTCCGGAAGATGCCGTTGCCGACGTCCGTGCGGTCCTCGGTGCCGTGAGCGTTCCACTCATCGTGAAAGGCCCGGGTACGGGTCAAAAGCAGAACGACGTGCTTGCACAAATCGCTGAAAAGTGCACGGGAGCCGGTCTCGTGCTCCACTCGGCCTGCCAGGAAGAGTACAAGACTCTGGCGGCAGTTGCTGTTGCCTACGGCCATGTCCTAGTTGCGGAAAGCCCCATTGACATGAACATTGCCAAGCAACTCAACATACTCCTGGCAGATGCGAACGTAGATTCGAATCGCGTCCTGATCGATCCGCTTACGGGCGGCCTCGGTTATGGCCTGGAATACACTTACTCTGTGATGGAAAGAATACGGCTGGCTGCGCTCGCCGGCGATGCGATGCTGAATGCTCCGATCATCTGCCTTGTCGGCGAGGAAGCCTGGAAGGCAAAAGAAGTCAAAGTTCCCGGCGCCAAGGAACCTCTCTGGGGGGACGAGCGGCAGCGGGGAATCCATTGGGAAATCGCCACAGCTTTGTCGTTGGTGGTTGCCGGCGCCGGGATCGTCGTCCTGCATCATCCTGAGGCGCTCGCCCGCGTGCGCAAGCAGCTGGACTCCTGGTTCGGGCAAACTGGGCGCGGAGGTGACTCATGCCGTTGACGGGTCTGCAGATCTTCAAGCTTCTCCCCAACACCAATTGCCGCAAGTGCGGATATCCCACGTGCCTGGCATTTGCCATGAAACTGGCTGCCGGAAAGGAACCGCTGGACAAGTGCCCGGACGCTTCCGCGGAGGCTCGTGCCGCCCTGGGTGCGGCCTCAGCGCCGCCGATTCGCGGTGTCACGATCGGCCACGGAGAACGCGCCATCACTGTAGGTGAAGAAACCGTTTTCTTCCGGCATGAAAAGACCTTTGTACGGCGGCCCGGACTCTTCCGTGTCCTGGACCCGAGGCAATTCTCAGATTCCGAGCGGGTCGCCAGACTGGATCACTGGCGCAGTCTGCGTATCGAGAGAGCCGGAGAGACCTTTTGCGTCGATGGTGTGGCCGTCCCGGAGGTGCCCGGTTCCCCGGCCCTCGGCGTCGAAACCGTCGCCGCTGCCGCAGAGCGGGGATTCCCGGCCGTGGTTCTGGCCGCAACGCCCGAAGGTGCTGCCGCCATGACCGAGAAAATCAAGCATCATCGTCCCCTCCTGGCTCCACCTGCCGGCTCGGATCGGGCCGCCTACGTGAGCCTTGCAGCCAGGTTCTCCATTCCGCTCGTTGTCTCCGGTGCCGGCCTGGATGGTCTTGCCGCAGCCGCGGTTGAGGCTGTGCAGGCGGGAGTCACCGATATTTTGCTGGAACCTCCGGGCGCTGATCCTGCGTCCCTCCATCACAGCCTGACCGTGATCCGGAGGGGCGCTCTGGATCGCATTCATCCCGGCTTGGGGCATCCGGTCTTTCTGCGCGCCGGCAGCGGAGAATTCGAAAAGGGCGTGCTCGGAATCACCAAATTTGCTTCAATCCTGGTCGTCGAGGACCATGGAGGCGAGGTCTGGCTCCCGCTCTGGACATTGCGACAGAATATTTACACTGATCCGCAAAAACCGCTGCAAATGGATCCCCGTGTCTATTCGATCGGTGAGCCGGATGCCAGGTCTCCGCTCCTGGTCACCACTAATTTTTCGCTTACCTACTTCACCGTTTCGACGGAAATCGAAGCTACAGGCATCGGTTGTCACCTCGCCGTAGTCGATGCAGAAGGATTGAGCGTGCTGACCGCCTGGGCTGCCGGGAAATTCTCCGGCGAGCGTGTGGCCAAGGCTCTGCGCGAGTTTCAGGCGACGGAGCTGGTAAGCCATCGAACCGTGATCATCCCCGGCTACGTTGCCGCCATTTCCGGAGAACTCGAAGATTCGCTGGGTGAAGGCTGGCGTGTGCTGGTCGGACCGCAGGAAGCGTCCGACATCGCCCCCTTCTTCCGGGATGTCTGGGGAAACGTCAGGGCCGAATAGCAAACCACCAAACACTTGAAAGTGATTTGGTGTATTGCTGAACCGCAAAGACCTCGAAGAAAAATATCCTGAAGATTTTATCTTCGAGGTCTTTGCGGTCTTCGTGGTTCATGGAAATTGAATGGCCCTTTTGTCCAGTTTCCAAAACCGGGATAGGGAATGCCTCTTCATCAGGTCACATTTGTCCCCTCGGGGCGATCGGTTCTCGTGGACGATGGTGTCACAATCCTGAGGGCTGCAGAGCTGGCATCCGAGCCTTTGCGCGCTGAGTGCGGCGGCCGTGGTGCTTGCGGACGTTGCCTGGTGCGGGTTGTGGCCGGGCAAGTACCCGAATACCGTGTGCTCCAACGTGTTGATGGCGTTCCCCAGGTCCTTGCCTGCCTGACACCGGTGCGCGGACCGCTCACCGTTCTCCCTCTGGTCGAAGCCGAGCTCCCGAAACTGATTTCAAGAGAACACAGCATCGGCCTGGCTCCCCTCGAAGCTTGGGCTCCCTGGTCCTTGAAGCTCGAACCGATTGTCGAACCGGAAGACAATGCCGACTTGGGAGTGGCATTGGATCTTGGAACGACAACCCTCCGGCTCATGCTGATCCGTCTTTCCGATGGCGTGGTTGTTGGCGAATCCGGCGCTTACAATCCGCAGATTTCGAGAGGCGCCGACGTAATCTCACGCATCGTCGCGGCGGAGAAGGGCCTGCTGGGAGAATTGGCGGCAACGGTTCGCGGGGCCATCCGCTCGATGATCTCCGATGCTTCGACAGCCGGCGGCATCGATCCCGGCAGGATCCGGGGATATGTGGCGGCAGGGAATCTGACCATGATCCACCTCCTGCTGGGGGTGGATCCGTCCGGCATTCGTCGCATCCCGTCCGAACCGCAGGCGTTGGCTTTT
>JBGQNR010000077.1:0-23613 GCA_041501225.1 Acidobacteriota bacterium | reverse complement strand
CAAGCAGTGAAGTGACGACGCTTCCTTTTTTAATCAGTCTTTGAGCGGGATTGGCGCACAGGTGTTAACCTGGATTCGCATCGGTTGATATGATCGCTTTACGCCTAAATGTGAATAGTTATTGTTGCGCAGGCCCTAAGTTTGTAAATGCATTGCTTGAAAACGGCATTACAGTCCAGCGGGCAACGCGCGAGTTCACAGTACAGGGAAAGACATATGCTGCGGGATCATTTGTTGTCCTGACGGCCCAGGCATTCCGGCCGCATGTCATGGACATGTTCGAGCCGCAGGATCATCCGGACAACTTTCCGTACCCGGGTGCGCCCCCGACGCCGCCGTACGACAACGCTGGGTGGACTCTGGCGTTTCAGATGGGCGTCGAATTCGATCGCATCCTAGACGGATTCACCGGGCCGTTTGAAAAGATCAGCGACTGGAACATCAGGCCTCCGGCGGGGATTGTACCTGTGGTTCCGAACGCGCCGGGGTATCTCATCAGCCCGAGCGCCCTCGACGCATTTGTGGCCGTGAACCGCTTGCTTGCGGCCAACGAAACCGTGGTTCGGAGGCCGGACGGGTTGTTTCTAGTGGAGGCGAAGCCCTCGACGATTCCACTCTTGCAGCGAGTTGCCGCCGACCGCGGCATCAGCTTTACTGCCGCGACCGGCGGGGCGGCCCGGGCGGGGACCCGGCTAACGCGGCCGCGCATCGGCTTGTGGGACCAATACGGCGGATCGATGGATGCAGGCTGGGCGCGCTGGATACTCGAGCAGTTCGAGTTCCAGTTTGACCGGGTGTTTGCGCCGCAGCTGGATGCGGGAAACCTAAACGAGAAATATGACACCCTGATCTTCGTGGCAGGAGGCATTCCTGGAGGTGCTGGAGGGGGCGGGCGAGGCGGCGGAGCTGGAACCGGTGCCGCCCAGACGAACATTCCCGCGGAATACCGCGATCAAATCGGCAATGTGACCGCCGAGCGCACGATGCCGCAGATCAAGCAGTTCATTGAAAAAGGCGGCACGGTTGTTGCGATCGGAACCTCGGCTGCAAACCTGGCGCGCTATCTCAACCTGCCGATCGAAAATCATCTGGTCGAGAATGGCCAGCCGCTGCCGCGCACGAAGTTTTATGTTCCCGGGTCGGTGTTACGAGCGCATGTCGATACCCGGAGTCCGATCGCTAACGGCATGAGGGAACAGACCGACATTTTCTTCGATAACAGCGCGGTGTTCAGGCTGGGTCCCAATGTTCCCCAGGGCGTCAAGCCAATCGCGTGGTTCGACACGAAAACCCCGTTGCGGAGTGGCTGGGCCTGGGGCCAGGAGTATCTTGATGGCGGTGTGATCGCCGTGGATGCGACCTTCGGCAAAGGGCGCGTCCTGCTCTTTGGGACGCCCATCCTTCAGCGAGCGCAACCGCACGGCACGTTCAAGTTCCTGTTCAATGCGATCTATGCGAAGTGGCTGTCATAGTCAATGCCGACCCGCGCACTGGCGGCAAAATGCTGATTCGCTCTGCCATCGCGGCCGACGGGCGTACTTGGCATGTGGAGCTCGGGGACCGGATTCAAGCACCCGATTCCGGCCCGGCTCGCTTGGGTGTCGCCGATCCGGCTCCGTTGCAGTTGTCGGATGGGTCGTGGCTCATGGCACTGAAGTCGTTCATGCATTGATGCGGATGTGGCTCCCGATGTCCGCGCCAAATGTGTCCGCGCGGCGACACGCTTTCGCTTGTGTGGCACATCAAAAACCATTATAAGTAGGGCACTATGGCTGTCAGCCACAATCGGGTGTGGATGATTGGGTCACTCCTTGCGCACCCTGCGTCGCTGCGCCGTGCTTAAAGACCGATCAATTAAGGTACGTCAGGCATGCCGTGCATGGGAGGGAGTTATGGGTAAGCAGGCAATTGGGCGAACGATCAGGATGGCGCTCATACTGGGCGTCGCGTTCGCCATGGCGATTGGCGCCAACGCATTTCAGGCCGCCAAGCAGGCCCGTCCGGCCGCGGCGAAGGCGCAGGTGCCGAAGAATGATGATGAGTACACGAAACGGATCATGGACAACACGCCGGATAAGCGGATTCTGACCGAACTGGTGGACCATATGCCGCTCTCGGCAACGGTGCCGTCTCCGCTGGCATTTTTCAAGTACGTGCCGGGTGAGAATAACAAGCTCACCTATCACAAGGACATCGTGGCCTACTATGAGGCGCTCGACAAGGCATCGGACCGTGTCACGATGTGGGAAATCGGCAAGACCGAGGAGGGGCGGCCCATGGTTGCGCTCGCCGTCTCCGATGAAGCGACCATCAAGTCGCTCGACAAATACAAGCAGATTACGGCTCAGCTGAGCGATCCGCGCAAGCTGACGGATGCCCAGGCCAAGGAGCTGATCAAAACCGGCAAGCCGATCTACTACGTCACCGGCAGCCTCCATTCAAGCGAGGCCGGCAGCCCGGAGATGCTCATCGAACTGGCCTTCCGCCTCGCGGTTGAAGAGACCCCGTTCATCCAGCAGATCCGCAACAATTCGATCGTCGTCATCACGCCGGTATTGGAAGTCGACGGCCATGAGCGATACGTGGACAGCAGGCGCGCCTCCGAAGCGGGCCAGGCCCAGCCTTTCGTTTACTGGGGCAAATATGTCGCTCACGACAACAATCGCGACGGCATAGGCAAAGGTCTCGCACTTACCCAGAACTTACTCAAGTCCTTCCTCGATTTGCGTCCGCAGGTTTTGCACGACCTGCATGAGTCAGTGACTCTGCTGTACACCTCGACCGGAACCGGGCCGTACTATCCTGATGTCGCGCCGGTACTGGTGACCGAGTGGTGGTGGCTGGCTGAGACCGAGGTCATGGAGATGACCAAGCGCGGCGTGCCCGGCGTGTGGACGTACAACTACTATGACGGCTGGGTCCCGAACTACGGTTTCTGGGTCGCAGTCACACACAACTCCATCGGCAAGTTCTACGAAACTCAGAGCTACGGCGGTGGCGGCCGCGGTGGTGGTGAAGCTCCGGCCGGCGCTCCGGCTGCAGCAGCTGCAGCCGGACGTGGCGGTGCCGCCCCCACGGGAGCACCTGCAGATGCCGCGCAAGCCGCCGCTCGTGGCCGTGGTACGGGCGCCGGTCAGAGCCGCGAGTGGTATCGCCCATTTCCGGTGCCGCCCGAGGGAGTGCAGTGGAGCGGACGTGCGAACATTAACATGCAGGAGTCGGCGATCCTCATTGCGATGAACGCCGTTGCGAAAAACAAAGAGATGTTCCTCGAGAATTACTACATCAAGAACAAGATGATGATTGATCAGTTCAAAACGCGGCCGCCGCATGCCTACGTGATTCCCGCCCAGCAGCGCCGCCGCGCGGAAGCCGTTGAACTGATGAATTACTTCCGTCACGAGGCGGTCGAAGTGCACACCGCGGCCGCACCGTTCTCGATCGGCAATGTTCAGGTGGCAGCGGGAGACTATGTAATCCGGCTCGATCAGCCCTATGGCGGCCTGGTCAATATGATGCTTGGCACGCAGTGGTACCCGGAACAGAATCCGCGTCCCTATGACGATACGGGTTGGTCGTTGCCGCTGCTGCGCAATGTGCAGACCTTCAAAATCGAAGACAAGAGCATCTTTGATAAGCCCATGGCTCTGGCCACAGCCGACTTCAAGGCGGCCGGGACGATCACCGGCAGCGGCAGCACGATCATCATAGATCACACCACGGATAGCGCTCTTGCCACATTCCGGTTCGCGAATGCCGGCGTGAAGATGTCGGCGGCCGAGAAGGGATTTGACCTCGGCGGCCATCACTTTGTTGCCGGCGCATTCATCATTCCGAATGCCAATCGTGCGGTGCTCGAGCCGCAGATCCGGGATTTCGGGCTGATGGCATGGGCGACTGATGCGCCGCCCGGTGTGCCGATGCACGATATGGACGTGCCGCGCATCGGGTATATCCACTCCTGGTCCAGCACCCAGGATGAAGGCTGGGTCCGGATGGTATTCGACAAACTAAAAATCCCCTACACCTACTTTGGCGACAACATCGTGCGCCAGGGCAACCTCCGTGCGAAGTACGATGTCATCATCTACCCGAACGGACCGGTTACCGTGGATGGCGGGGAGATCCCGACCACCGGCACGCCACGGCCGTATAAGAAAACGGACCTCACGCCGAATGCCTGCCCGGTGGATTCGACGGAAGACACGCGCGGCAGCCTTGGCCGCGACGGCTTGAAGGCCCTCGAAGCCTTCGTGCAGGAAGGCGGCGTGCTGATCGCCGAAGGCACGGCGGCCACATTATTCCCCGAGTATCGGCTTGTTCCAGGCGTCACGATCGACCAGCCCGAAGGTTTCTATGCCCCCGGCTCTGTACTCAAGGTGCTCCTGGGCGACAAGACCAGCCCAATCCTTTACGGTTATTCCCAGAACGCGCTGGGAGCCATGTACAAGGGTGGGCCGAACCTTGCGCTGGGCGGGGTCGGACGTGGCGGCGGCGGGGGCGGACGCGGCGGCAACTTGCCTCCGGGAGTCGGCGGCGGCAACTTGCAGCCGATGGCCGCTCCTTCGCGACTGACGACGCTCGATGCCGGTCCTCCGGCTAGTGCTGCGGCCGGCGCCGGCCGTGGCGGCCGCGGCGCCGCGGGTTTCGGTGGTTTTGGCGGCGGCCGTGGTGGATTCGGCGGCGGTGGCGCGGCAGCCAATCCTCCGCGTGTCCTGCTGTCCTACCCGACCGATCCGAACGATCTGCTCTTGTCCGGTGAACTCGTCGGTGGGGAAGCCCTTGTGGGCAAGCCTGCACTCATCGATGCTCAGCTCGGCAAGGGTCACGTCGTGATGTTCGGCGTCCGTCCGTTCTGGCGCTATGAGACCCATGGCAGCTTCTTCCTGGTATTCAACGCGATCCTGAACTGGAACGATTTGAGTGCTGGAAAGTAATCAGGACTTTGAATTTTAGTTGGATCTTCCGATCTGTGCCGGCGTTGCCCGTCGACGCCGGCAAGACAGCAGCCCCGGGCAAGCGCACCGCAGCCGGGGGGCAACAGCAGTCACCGCGAAGACCGCAAAGACCTCAAAGAATTGCAGTTATTCTTCTTCGCGGTCTTCGTGGTCTTGGCGGTTCGATGTCTGCATAGGATATCTTCACAGCCATTTCGTGGCTTTCTTTGTCTGGTCATTGAGGTTTTCTCGGAGGGGAGCGAAAGACTGTGAACCGTCAGGCAATGATTTCCGGCACATGTATCCTGCTTCTTTTGGCTTTCTTGATTGCACCCGCCGCAGGCCAGAAAAATTCCGGCGACACCAATTGGCCTTCCTTCCGCGGCCCCAGTGCCAGTGGCATTGCAGAAGGGTACCCGCTCGCATCGAGTTGGGATGAAGTCAAATCCCAAAACATTCTCTGGAAGACGGCGATTCCAGGGCTTGGCCACTCAAGTCCGATTATCTGGGGAAACCGCATTTTTCTGACGACGGCCATCAGTGCGGCGGAGAGGCACGATCTCAAGGTAGGCTTGTACGGCGACATCGGCTCGGTCGCGGACGACAGTTCGCACCGATATCTGGTGTATTGCCTTGACAAGCAGTCCGGCAAAATTGTCTGGGAAAAAACTGTATTTTCAGGCGTTCCTAAAATCAAACGGCACCCGAAATCCACGCATGCCAATACCACGCTCGCAACGGACGGCAGCCATCTGGTCGCTTTCTTCGGTTCCGAAGGCCTCTTCTGTTTTGACATGGATGGCAAGCAGCTATGGAAGAAGGATCTCGGCGTGCTCGATTCTGCCTACTACGTGGCACCCGATGCGCAGTGGGAGTTCGGGAGTTCGCCCACCATCTACCAGGACAGGGTGCTGATCCAGTGCGACATTCTGAATGGCTCGTTCGTCGCGGCGCTGAATATCAAGGACGGCAGTGAAATCTGGCGCACTCCCAGGAATGACGTCCCGACCTGGGGAACTCCGACGGTTCAGAGTGACGGCAAGAATGCTCAAATGATCATCAATGGCTACAAACAGATCGGCAGCTACGATGTCAGAACGGGCAAGGAGTTGTGGCGGCTCAAAGGTGGAGGCGACATTCCGGTCCCGACTCCCGTCTTGGCACAAGGCATGGTCTTCATCACCAACGCCCACGGGCCGATGGCTCCGATTTATGCCATCCGGCTGAACGCGGCCGGCGACATCTCTCTCAAGGCCGATGAAACCTCGAACCAGTTTGTCGCCTGGAGTGTGCCACGCGATGGGGCCTACATGATCACGCCCCTGGTCTATGGTGACTACCTCTATAGCTGCAAGAACAACGGAGTGTTGTTCTGCTATGAAGCCAAGTCCGGTAACCGGGTTTTCCAGGAGCGTCTCGGAAACGGCACTACCGGCTTTACTGCCTCGCCGGTTGCGGGTGACGGCAAGATCTACTTCTCGAGCGAAGATGGGGACATTTACGTGGTCAGAACAGGCCCAAAGTTTGAGATTGTTTCCAAAAATCCCATGGGAGAAAGTTGCATGGCGAGCCCGGCCATCTCCGCCGGGGTTATCTACTTCCGCACCCAATTTCACCTGGTCGCGGTAGGCGCCAAATAATCAGCGCGTCTGCCTCCTTGCTTCGTACTACCGTCAAATCCACGCCGTTCGGGCAAGGAAGTCAAAATCTTAACGCAGGGGACGCAGAGGCTAAGGCTGAGGCCGCAAAGAACTCACTTGTTTTAAGTCGTTCGTGCATCCGATCTCGTCGGCCTCATGCGTGAAACTCGAGTTGCGATGGGTTACGCTGTGACTCCATAGAGCTGTCTCCTTCCAGTGGCTCAAGTTGTTCTTGTCAAACTTCTTATGCCACAAGGTGACAGCCTTTTCTGTCTTATTGGCGAGAAAAGCGGGCTGATGACCCTCTACGCCACATGTAGTTTTGGGATCGAGTAGCCTGTCACCTGAATTCCGTGTTATTCTGCACCCGCTTTGGAAAAGCAATTTGCCACCCTATTACTGCTTCTCTTTCCTCGAGCAGCAAACTGCGTCATCTGAGGCCTCGAGGCCGCAATGAGCTCGAACGGGGGATGGAAAATGAAAAACTCTGCTATGAAGCGTCGTACATGCGCCCGCCCTGCTGTGGTGATTCGATCAGTTTTTGCATCAGCGGGCCTTTTTGCTGTTTTCGCCACCGTCCTGATGTCGCAAAGTTCAACCCCGCCCGTTGTGACGGGAAACGTCAGAGTCGACAAGCTCCTCAATCAGATGACTCTCGACGAGAAGATCAGTTTGATCCACGGCGGACCCGAGGCTCAGCCCAGCGGCATCGGCGGGGCCGGTACTTGGCCTGGCCTGCCACGGCTGGGGATACCTTCTTTGCGTCTGGTTGACGGACCTCCGGGCGTATCGAATAACGTCTGGTCCACCGGCATGACATCCACGATGGGCTTGGCAGCAACGTGGAGCAGGGACGATGCCCGGAAGAACGGCATCGCGATCGGCCGCGATGCCAAAGCGCTCGGGCAGGATGTGGTCCTTGAACCGTTCGTCAATATCGTCCGCGACTTCACTTTCGGGCGCGCCCACAACACCTTCGGCGAGGACCCGTTCCTCAGCGGGCAGATCGCCGCCGCCCAGATCCAAGGGACCCAGGGCGAGGGGATTATGTCCCAGATCAAACATTATATCGCTTACGATGGAGCCAACGATGTCATTGTGGACGCGCAGACTCTGCGTGAGATCTATGTCGCGCCGTTCGCGGATGTTGCCGCAGCCGGTGTTTCCTCGATGATGTGCTCCTACAACAAGATCAACGGCACCTATGCGTGCGGCAATGGAGCCGTGAACTTGATTTTCAGGCAAGAAAGCGGCTTCAAGGGATTCAACACCTCCGATTGGGGCGGCACGCATGGGACACTCTACATCAACGAAGGTCTCGACCTTGAGATGCCGGGTGGCACATTCTTTGCCGCTGTGCCTGGCCAGGGTGGCCGGGGCGCCGGCGCGCCGGGTGCGGACGCAGCAGCAGGTCGTGGCGCCCGGGGCGCTGCCGCAGGACAGGCAGGTGCAGCCGCGGCCAATCCGGGCGGCATGCAAGGCGGTTTCCCAGGAATGGCAGCGGGGATGCCTGAGGAACAGGCGACGGGCGCGCGCAGCGGCGGCGGCGGCGGTCGAGGCGGACGCGGTAGCGATCCGCCTTCGATCGGCATGATCGAAGCCGTACGGTCCGGCCAGGTCAAGGAAGCTACCATCACTATGGCGGTCGGACGAATCCTGGTCCAAATGGACCGTTTCGGTCTGCTGGACGGAAAACAGAAGCACAACATTACTGAGGAAGACCACGCATTCAACGCTCCTATCCTGCAGAAGACGGCCGAAGACGCGGCTACTTTGCTCAAGAATCAGGACAACGTGCTGCCGCTCTCCATGGCTGATCTCGAATCGACGGCATTCATCGGTCCCACCGGGCGCACGCTCGTATCCGTCGGCCAGACCGGCGAAAGAGCTCAAGGACTCCCGGATCAACAGGTCGGGCCGGTTCCGGCGCTCGAGAAAATCGCCGGCAGGAAAGTTACTTATGCAGCGGCCAACGATTTCGACGGCACGCCCATTCCGGCGTCTTTGCTGTCGAATCTAACGCGCACGAACGCGGCCGGCGATCAGACACAGACCGACTCCGAACTGAACTTTACCAGCGCGACCGGAAAGACGCTGCCGGCCGGGACATCCTACAAATGGACCGGCACGCTCAACATCCCAAGTAACGGCACGTACATGATCGCCCTGCAGACTCGCGGCACAACCGGAGTAGTGGAATTGGATGGCACCCGCATCCTCGGCGGTGGCGGGGGAGGTCGTGGCGGTGGAGGTGGGGGCGGTGGAGGTGGGGGCGGTGGAGGTGGGGGCGGCACGGCGGCCCAGGCTCCTCAACTCCCGCCAGCTGTGGCTGCACTCAGAGGGCAACATCCCATCTCGGGCAACGTCGTACCGACCGTGGACAAACTCAATAACGCGCGCGTCAAGATCGAAATCAAGGCTGGCCCGCATCCGTTGACGGTGACCTCGACCGGTGAACCGTTCGGCAATCCGGTCCAGATTCGCCTGGCGTGGGTGACGCCGGAGCAGGAAAAAACCAACTACGAAGCGGCCATCGCCGCGGCCAGGCAAGCGAAGAAGGCGGTGGTCTTCGCCTGGGGTCGCGACCGGCCTGAAGTTTTTCAGTTGACCCCCGAGCAGACGCGGCTTATCCAGGACGTCGCGGCGGTGAATCCCAACACTGTCGTCGTGCTGAGCACCAGCCTTCCTGTGGCGATGCCCTGGCTCGATAAGGTCAAGGGCGTGCTCCAGATGTGGTGGCCCGGAGATCAGGGCGGCCCTGCGACCGCCAACATCCTTCTCGGCAAGGCCAATCCCGCCGGCCGCCTGCCGATCACGTGGCCGGAGCGTTTGGATCAAATGGTGGCCCAGGATCCGAAAGGGCACCCGGAGCGCACCAACCAGGGAATCGACGGCAAGACCACATATTCTGAGGGCATTTTCGTTGGCTACCGTTGGTTCGACCAGCAGAACCTCAAGCCGATGTTTCCATTCGGATTTGGCCTGTCGTATACGAGTTTTCAATACTCCGGCATTAAGGTCGGCCGCGCCAAAGATGGCGGCCTGGATGTGAGTTTCATGGTGAAAAACACCGGCAAGGTTGCTGGCGACGAAGTTCCGCAGATTTACCTCGGCGCGCCGAAGAACCCGCCGGAAGGCGCGCAGTTCGCGGTCAAGGCACTCGCTCAATTCGAGCGTGTCACCCTTGCGCCCGGTCAATCGAAAAGCCTGACGCTGCACGTCGAGCCGCGCCGGCTGCAGTACTGGTCGTCCGCAGACGGCAAATGGCAGACCGCCGCGGGCTCGCGAACCATACATGTCGGCTCATCTTCACGCGACATCCGCCTGCAGGCTGATTTCAGCGTTGCCGAGATTAAGGCTCCGTAAGCGGTAAGCGCTGCGGTTCATAAACACGGCAACGTTTTTTTTTGGACGCTGATGACCGCAGGCAAGCCCCGGGCGTGTTTGCACGCGGATCGTTCTTGTGCCATCCGCGTTTGTTCGCGGTAATCCGCGTCCAGAAAAATACGTAGCTGTATCAATGAAATCCTGTACTAAACGACAGGGAAATCGGCCTGGCATAATGTGCCGGCATGAGGTGATTTGGAATAGGTAACGGCATATTTACCACTGGAAATCAGATCAGGACGATAGAGGGTATTCAACGGTTGATTCAAGGCGTGACCAGGCCCAAAGGGCTGGCAGTAAATAGGCCCGGCCGTTAGGCCGGGATAGGGATGGCACAAGATTGAGCGCCTAACAGGATTGAGGGCAAATTGGTTAAAGAAATCTCTCCAAGAAGTGCCGCACCTTCGGCGCTCCGTTTTCCATCAGCCTCGGTATCCCGGCCTGACGGCCGGGCCTATTCACTTCCGGCCCTTCGGGCCTCACTCGCGGCATGTAATACCTCCAGGGGCGAGACATACGATATCTGTGACAGTCCCTTTTTTCTCCGAAAATAGGTGACTGTCACCGATTTCGTGCAATAAGATGCCGCTTATGAAAAATAACCGGACTACACGGCGAGAGTTCCTACGCAGCAATCTGGTCACAGGCGCGGCAATATTGTTACCTGGACGACCGAATGCGACGGGCGGTGTCCCGGCACAAGCAGAACTGGATTTCCCCCTTCTGGATCTTCACGTGCACCTGGACAATAGCGACATCGACAAGGTGCTCGAGCTGTCCACAGAACGGGGCGTGAAGTTCGGAATCGTCGAGCACGCCGGAACCAAAGAAAACGTATACCCGGTTGTGCTGAGCAACGATAACGAGCTCAAGCGTCACATCGCGATGCTCGCCGGCAAGCCCGTCTACAAAGGCATCCAGGCGGAGTGGACGGATTGGATGAGCTGTTTTTCCGCTGAAGCCCTGGGCCAGCTGGATTTCGTGCTGACGGACGCCTGGACCTTTCCGGGCAAGGACGGCAAGCGCGTCAAGCTGTGGGAAAGGGGCGTCGAGGAAAAGGTGGACTTCTCGGACAAGCAGGCGTTCATGGATCGTTTCGTGGACTGGCACGTCCAGATCATGGCCGAGGAGCCAATCGATATCCTGGCCAATGTCTCCTGGCTGCCTGCGCCCCTCGCTGCCGACTTTGATCGATACTGGACCGAGGCGCGGATACGGAAGGTGGTCAATGCGGCGGTCAAGTACCGGGTTGCCCTGGAGATCGGCGCGCGTCTGCAGCTGCCAAAAACTCCCTTCCTGCGACTGGCCAAATCCGCCGGGGTGAAGTTTACTTTCGGCTCCAACGGCCGCTATCCGGAAATGGGTAAACTCGATTACTCCATCGCCGCGGCTCGGGAACTGGGCCTGAAACAGGAGGACATGTTTACCCCGCTCCTCGACGGCCAGAAGGCAGTTCAGCGGCGGCGCTGACGCGCCCCCGGTACGCAAATGTGCCGCAACGAATAACTGCGAGGGCACGCACTGGCGCAGAGCGCGGGCGTCTCCCCCTACCGTAGAACAACAGATCGTCTGCACGCACGGCTCCTCATCGGATTGTGGAATTGCCGGCAATCTGCCTGGTACGCCGGAACGCGGTCACCACAGCAGCAATAAATCCGCACTTCAAGAGGGCTTGCCATCCTTCAGTTTATTGGTCCCGGATTCTTTCGTTCCTGAATCCGCCACGGGGCTGTATTAGAGGGCGCAAAGGCAGATGCATCGGCATCGAACTTACAAACGCACTTGTTTCCATAAATTAGACAGGACTTGAGCACAGCGCTCCACAAATGAATCCGAAACAACAAAGTATTCTGCGAGCACGTTGGAAGTGTTCTTGAGGTGTGTGAGCATTTGATGAGCGATCCGGATTCAGTCGCCTTTTCGGTGTGACAAATTCGTTGACTTCCAGGTAGGAATGCATTAGAAACCTATCATCAGTTTGCATTTCTAATCTGGTCTCGTTGCGGGACGGCACAGAGGGGTATGGCGACAAAGCGCGCGACGAGAGGATTCCGCAAACGTACTTGACAGAACGTCAAGGAATCCGACTGGACGCATCGCACTGGAGATGCACGGAGGCACCGCCGCGGCAGAAATCCGGAGAGAAATGCAAGCTAGAGCTATGACAAAAACGAAAATCCGGTCGGCAGAAGATCTTCCTGTGTGCCAAGCGGGTTGAAGGGGCTGCTCGGAGCACTCTGTCTATGCCCGACTATAGCTGAAAGGATGAATCATGAACCAACGTATTACTTTAGCCGTGCTTGTAGCGGCATTGATGTTGTGCTTGGCCATTCCGCAGGCGGCCGCGCAGCTGATTACAGGAAACGTCCAGGGAATCGTTCATGATCCCCAGGGCGCAGTGATCCCCGGAGCCACCGTTACCCTCACCAGTGAAACGAAGGGTACAAGTCTCCCGAATGTTGTCACCGGATCGAGCGGCGACTTCCTCTTCGCCGGCGTGCCCACCGACACTTACTCGCTCCAGGTCAGCTTCAAGGGCTTCAAAACGCTCAAGCGCAACGGCATCAGTGTGAGCGCGGGTGACCGCATCGGTTTGGGCGTAATCAAGCTGGAGGTCGGCGGCACAAGCGAGACCGTAACGGTTACCGCCCAAACAGTGCAGCTGCAGACCCAAAGTGCTGAACGCTCGTTCACCATCACAACCGAAGCGGTTGCTAACCTTCCCGTGTCCGGCCGCAGCTTTCTCAATTTCGCATCACTGACGCCGGGAGTAACCGCCGGCAGCTACCCCGGCCGAACCGGGGATCGTTATTCCACCGGCTCCAACAGCGACACCAACGTCATGATGGACGGCGTATCCACAATGGACACCGGCAGCAACAGCCCCCTGCTACAGATGAACCAGGACTCGATCGACGAGGTCAAGGTTCTGGTGTCGAATTACCAGGCCGAGTATGGCCGCTCGAGCGGCATTCAGATCAGCGGCGTGACCAAGAGCGGCACAAACGGCTTTCACGGCTCGGCTTATATGCTCATGCGCAGGACGGGGTGGAATGAATGGAGCAAGACCGCGAAGCTGAACGGCGACACCCGCGGTACGACCAATGAAAAGGATTTGGGCTATACAATCGGTGGACCTATCGGGAAGCCGGGAAAGAACAACAAGTTGTTCTTCTTCTATAGCCACGAATATGCGCCCGGTTCGACAGGCGGCGCTACGGTGCGTTACCGCTTTCCGACGGTGGCGGAGCGCGCCGGCGATTTTTCGCAGACGACCGACAACAACGGCAACCTGTATCCCTACATCAAGGATCCGCTAATTACCGGGACTTGTTCGGCTTCCAACCAGACCGCCTGCTTCAAGGACAACGGCGTTCTCGGGAAAATCCCCGCCAATCGCCTTTACCCTCTCGGGGTGAAAATCCTGTCTTTGTACCCCACGCCGACTCTCACCGCTACGGCCGGGCAGGCCTACAATTGGGAGGGGACGACAAGGGAACAGTCAGCCATGGCGATGCAGCCGGTCATCAAAATTGACTATTCGCCCTGGCAGAAGCTGAGGGGCTCGTTCAAGTACGGCGCCTGGACCCAGGCATACAACAAGAACCTCGGCAACATCGAGATGCTGGATTCCAGGCAGTACAGGATGCCCGTCATCGTCCTCTCCGCCAACATCAACTACGGCATCAATAACTCAACCTTCCTGGAGGGGACCCTAGGACGATCGCGGAACGATCTGACCGGTTGCGCGCAGGCTCAAGGAAACACTCGACCTTTATTCTGCGCGACCGGCCTGCCCACGAGTGATTTGGCCAGCCTGGATAAATCCGGCCTGGGCGCCCTGCCGCTCATCTATCCCGACGCGGGCGTGATAAACAAGGACTATTACGCCTTTACGGCCCTGGAGGCGGTCAAGCCGCCGATCTGGGACGGCACGCGCCTCCGCATGGTGCCCGGTTTCTCCTGGGGCGGCCGCGTCAGCAGCGGCCCACCGAGCTTCCCGTTCCCCGGCTGGTTTAATGTCAACATTACCTGGGACGCTGCCAGCAGCCTCACGAAAGTCATCGGCCGTCACACCATGAAGGCCGGCTTCTACTACACGCACAGCTACAAGGCGCAGCAGAGGCAGGGCTGGGCGGGCACGATCGATTTCAGCAACAGCACGAGCAACCCGCTGGACTCCGGTTTCGGCTTCTCCAACGCGATTCTGGGCGTCTTCACCTCGTACAACCAGTATTCGAAATACATCGAAGGCAATTTCGTGTACAACAACACGGAATTTTTCCTTCAGGACAACTGGAAGTTTAATGACCGGATCACGCTGGACTATGGTCTGCGCTTTGTCCATGTACAGCCGCAATACGACAAGCTGGGGCAGGGCGTGAACTTCCTGTTTGACCAATGGAAGGCGTCGGATGCGCCGTATATCTATCTGGCGGGTTGCCCCGGGGGGGCGACGACCTGCTCCAGCACCGCTCGCCAGGCGAAGGATCCGCGCACCGGCGCGTTGATGGGGACCACATCCACCGTGGCGATCGGCACGCTGGTGCCCAATTCGGGGAATGCGATCAACGGCTTGTTCTTGTCGGGACAGGGCGGGGTGCCCGCAACCACCTATAACTGGCCGGCGCTCAGGGTGGGGCCGCGCTTCGGCATCGCCTATGATGTCACCGGCAAGCAGAAGCTGGTTTTACGCGGCGGCGGGGGCCTCATGTTCGACCGTACCTCCGGCAACGCCGTCTTTAATCAGGTCCAGAATCCTCCCACACTCCTGAATGTGACGATGCGTTATGCCAACCTGCAGAATATGTCGGGCGCATTGACCACCCAATCGGCTCCCTCCCTGAATGTCTATCAGCTCGAGAGCGGGCTTCCCAGCACCTGGACCTGGAACGGCGGCGTGCAATATATGGCGCCCCGGAACACGGTAATTTCTGTCGAGTACGTCGGCCAGTACACCTTCAACCGGGTCGAAGGCGTCGGTATCAATGAAACGGATCTCGGAGCGGCATTCCTGGCGCAGAATCAGGATCCGACGCTGACGAGCACGATTCCCGGCTCGAATCAGCTGCCCATCGACTCACTTCGCCCGATGCGCGGCTTCGGCTCCATCACCATGAACATGCCGCGCGGCTGGGACTATGCGCACTCGCTGCAACTCTCGGTCACACGCCGCTTCTCGAAAGGCCTGGCCTTCGGGTTCAACGACACGATCATGCTCAAGAACATCGGCAGCTCGGGGGCACGCCTGCAGCACAATCCGGACGGCACCTGGTTGGAAAGGCCGGATCAGGGCCTTGCCGACGATCTGCTCAACAACTACATTGGAACTCGGCACACATTCAAGGCGAATTTCATCTATGATCTGCCCGGCTTGAAGGGCAATTCCCTCTGGCAGAAGGTAGCCAAGTGGCCGCTCAATGAATGGCGAATCTCCGGCATCTGGACCGCGAACACCCCCAGTTCTTACACCGTTGGCTATAGCTTCCAGAACGGCGCCAGCAATTCCACAAACATCACGGGCTCGAGCGCTTACAGCGGCCGCGTCAGAATCCTCGGCGATCCGGGCGGTGGATGCAACGCCGACGATGCCTACCGGCAATTCAACACTTCGGCCTTTGCTCCGGCGCTTCAGGGCAGCGTGGGCCTCGATTCCCCCGGTGGCGGCTACATGCGCGGTTGCTTTAACCACAGCCTCGATCTGGCCCTGGCCCGCACCATCAACCTTGGCAAGTTCCACTTGGGAGAAGGACGGCGGATCGAGTTGCGCGTGGACGCCTTCAATGCGCTGAACCTGTCCCGCATCACGGGGCGGAACACCACCATGCAGGTGACCAGCACGACGGATGCGACGATCCAGAATCTGCCGTTTGACGCGAGCGGCAATCTGATTGTCTCGCGGTCGCTGCCGAAGAACGCCGGCTTTGGCGTGGCGAACGGTTATCAAGGGGCGCGAAACCTACAGGCCCAATTGCGATTCTATTTCTAGATACGAATTTGCGCGGCCGGCAACCAGCCCCGGCGGTTCCGGCCGCGCGTTTTCACGTCTATCCAATTGCACGCCTGTGCATGCAAAAATTTCGTAATGATTCAAATCGTAGCCCTTGCGGCTTCGGTCTGTTATCGTCCTGAACCATGCTTACCGTAAATCCCAGTGCTGGCGTGCAGATGTGCGCCAAGCTGGGCGCGTTCGACAACGCCCGGGCGCCGCGCCGGATTTCTGTGTTGCTGTGCCAGCAGTTCCGATATAGGACAGACCGTAGGAATAACGAATTTTCGGGGGCTTGCCGCAGCGTTGGCCCCCGTGCATGATGTGCCAACTCTCGCATTAACATGGACGACCCGCGCTGGAAGCGCGGGTATCTCGCCCGCATCCTTTGGTCGGTGGCGGAGTCTGGGAATTTGCAGGCGGGACGCCCGAGCTCCCAGCGGGGCTGCGGCAAAAGGCAGAAGAGGTCGTGCCGCCCTCCGGGGTTCAAGGCACGGCCAGACAGGATTTTCGCAACAGCAACCAATGAGCAGCAAGCGGAGAGGATTCGTATGTCAGATTATCGTATTTCCAGACGGCATTTCTTTTTTGGCACGCTCCTGGTCGGGGCCATCCCGGCGGGAGGATTCGGACGGGTGCCCTCGCTGAAATTCCTCGGCTACCAGTCGCCGAATGAAAAACTGAATATCGCCGGCATCGGCGCCGGAGCCCAGGCATTTAACGACCTGCGCGGGTGTGAGACCGAAAATATCGTTGCGTTGGCCGACGTCGACTGGGCGCGCGCCGATGCAGGATTCCAGCGTTACGACAAGGCGCCGAAGTACAAAGACTACCGGCAGATGATCGACAAGGAAGGGAAGAACATCGACGCGGTGGTCATCGGGATTCCGGACCACAATCACACGGCGGCCGCCGTCTATTGCATGCAGCGCGGCAAGGGCGTGTATGTTGAGAAGCCGCTGACCCGCATCGCCTCGGAAGCGCGGCTCCTGTATCAGGCGGCGCAGAAATACAAGGTCGCCACCCAGATGGGGAACCAGGGCTATTCGCACGAGGCCACCCGCGTGGCTTGCGAGATCATGTGGGCGGGCGAAATCGGCGACGTCAAGGAGGTTCATGCCTACCGGGGCCGTCCGAGCTGGCCTCAGGGCATGATGAAAACTCCGCCTCCCACGCCCGTCCCACCAACTCTTGACTGGGATCTCTGGCTGGGAACGGCGGCGTTACGGCCCTTCACCGCGGGCGATCAGGAGTACCGCGACTTCGTGGCTGCCCGTGCCGCAAACCGGGGCCGCGGTGCGGGAGCAGGCGGCGGAGCCGCGCCGGGTGCCGCCGCGGGCGCGGCGGCGGGCGGGCGCGGCGCAGACCAGGCAGGCCGCGGCGGTGGCGGCATGCAGAGTGAGGATTTCGGCTACTACCTCCCCTTCAACTGGCGGGGCTTCTATGATTTCGGCAGCAGCCTGATCGGCGACTGGGGCGTCCACATCCTCGGCCCGGCGAATTGGGGGCTTAAGCTGCATCCGCAGTATCTGATCAGCGTCGAGTGCATCAAGAAAGATCCCTTGCCGCCGACCACATTCCCGAACCTGTTTGTGATCAAATACGATTTTGCCGCGCGGGGAAATATGCCGCCGGTCACAGTCTATTGGTACCAGCAGGAAGGCGGCGATGTTTTTCTGCCTCCCGGCATGACAGCCGAACAGGCTCGCCAGATCCCGGGCACGGGCCCGCAGATTGTTTCTGCCCGTGGCGGCTTCCCCGGAGGCGGCCGAGAAGGGGCTGCTGGCGCTGCTGGAGCGCGCGGTGCGGCCGCAGGCGCTGGAGCCGCCGGCGGAGCACGGCAGGGCGGGGCAGCAGCCGCGGGTGGCCGAGGTCCCGGAGGCGGACAGCAAGGCAGCGGCTACAACTGCATCTTCGTCGGTTCGAAAGGTTACATGGGCACCAGCGGCCGCGGCGAAGGCGTAGGCTTACTTCCCGGCGAGCGCTGGGCGGATTACACGCTGCCGCCCCAGTTCCTGACCCGTTCCCCCGGGCATCAGCGCGACTGGATTCGCGCCTGCAAGGGAGGTGCACCGGCATGCTCCGAGTTCAGCATCGCCGCGCCCTACACGGAGTGGCTGGTGCTTGGCTCAGCCGCGGTCCGCGTCGAAGGCAAGCTGCTCTATGACGCCAAAACCGGCCTGTTTACCAACAACAAGGAGGCGAACAAGTTCCTGCAGCTCGATTATCGCAAGGGCTGGGAGGTGAAGCTTTAGGCTGTTAGACTATAGGCTGTAGGCTATAGCCTACAGCCTAACAGCCTACAGCCTGATTATTTAATTTCAATAGGAGATGCTATGGATTTTACGCGACGAGAATTCGGAATTGTGCTTGCTTCGGCGCTTCCGGCGGCGAGGCTGATGGCTGCCGCTAAACCGAACTCCATGTTTGGCGGCGTTCAAATCGGCACGATCACATACAGTTTTCGGTCACTGCCGGGAGGTGCTGAACAAGTCCTGAAATATTGTGTGGATTGCGGCATCGGCGCGATCGAGCTGATGAGCGACGCGGCAGAGCGATACGCCGGCGCGCCCATGCCCGCGGGTCGTGGAGGACCAGGCGGACCAGGCGGCCCCCCGCCGGGAGGCGATCCAGGTGCGGCCCGGCAGGGAGCCGCCCGTGGTGCTCAAGGCGCAGCGGGTGGTCCTCCCGGTGCGGCAGGTGCCCAGGGTCAGCGAGGGGCCGGAGGCGGCCGCCAGCCGCTGACTCCAGAGCAGGAAGCGGCCAGGCAGAAGCAGGCCGAAGAGATGAAAAACTGGCGGCTTTCCGTGCCCATGAGCAAGTACAAGGCCTTCCGCAAGATGTACGAGGATGCGGGGGTAAAAATTTATGCGTTCAAGCTGCCGCCAACCCTGCAAATGTCCGACGCCGAGTATGAGTACATATGGAATGTAGGGGAGACGTTGGGCGCGAACCACATTACCATGGAACTGCCGACCGACGACAAACTGCTGCAGCGGGTTGCCGATTTTGCGGCCAAGCGCAAGCTGCGGATCGCATTCCACACCCATGGCCAGGGCGGCGCCTCCGGTTTCGACAAAGTGCTTGGCGCTTCCAAATACACCGCGCTGAACTTCGATGTGGGCCATTACTATGGCGTCAACGGCCAATCCCCGGTGCCCCTGGTGGAGAAGTACCACGACCGGATCGCCAGCCTGCATCTGAAGGACCGCAAGGGACCGGGCAGCGCCGACCCGAGCGGCCGAGGAGGCCCGGGCGGTGGAGGTCCCAACATGCCTTGGGGGCAGGGCGAAACGCCGCTGAAGGAAGTCTTGCTGCTGATGAAGAAGAATAAATATAAGTTCCCGGGCAGCATTGAGTACGAATACAATACGCCGGAAGGATCTGACGTCATAACCGAAGTCAAGAAGTGCGTCAAGTTCTGCAAAGACGTCCTCGCCTAGCCTGCGTCGCGGTTTTGCAGCCGATCGCTTCTTGCCATTCGTCGCCGCCGTTTCCCGCGGGGCAGACGCTGAAAGCGCCTGCCTCGCGGCGGATCGATCCAAACAAATTCATTTGGTCTCATGTCCTGGCCAAATTTTGAGGAGGTATTTTGTATGAGCGATAACCGTATCAGCAGACGGCATTTTTTTTATGGCGCGCTCCTGGCCGGAGCCATCCCGGCGGCAGGATTCGGCAGGGTGCCTTCACTAAAATTCCTGGGCTACCAGTCGCCGAATGAGAAATTGAATATCGCCGGCATCGGCGCAGGCGGCCAGGCTTTCGGCGACCTGCGCCAGTGTGAGACGGAAAACATCGTGGCACTGGCCGACGTCGATTGGCTGCGCGGCGAGCCGGGATTCCAGAGATACGACAAGGCCACGAAGTACAAAGACTACCGGCAGATGCTGGACAAAGAGGGGAAGAACATCGACGCCGTGGTCATCGGGATTCCGGACCACAATCACACGGCCGCCGCCTTGTATTGCATGCAGCGGGGCAAAGGTGTGTATGTCGAGAAGCCGCTGACCCGAATCGCCTCGGAAGCGCGCTTCCTGTATCAGGCGGCGCAGAAGTACAAGGTCGCCACTCAGATGGGGAACCAAGGCTACTCGCACGAAGCGACACGTGTGGCCTGCGAGATCTTCTGGTCGGGGGAAATCGGCGAGGTCAAGGAGGTCCACGCCTGGATGGGGCGGACAAGCTGGCCCCAGGGTACGACCAAGATTCCGCCGCCGACGCCGATACCTTCCACACTCGACTGGGACTTGTGGCTTGGAACCGCAGCCGCACGCCCGTTCACCGCAGGCGATCAGGAATACCAGGATTTTGTAATCGCGCGCAGCGGGCGGGGCGGCCGTGCCGGAGGCGCCGGCGCAGCCGCGGGTGCAGCCGCCGGCGGGCAGGGTGCTCGCGCAGGTGCAACGGGTGGTGCGCAGGGTGCCCGCGCGGGTGGTGGCGGCGGCATGGGGGGCCAGGATTACGGTTTCTATATGCCCTTCAACTGGCGCGGCTTCTTTGATTTCGGCAGCAGCCTGATTGGGGATTGGGGGGTTCATATTCTGGGACCGGCCAATTGGGCCCTCGCGTTGCACCCTCAGTACCTGATCAGCGTGGAGTGCATCAAAAAGGACACGTTGCCTCCTTTCACATTCCCGGACGAAATGGCGATCAAATACGAATTTGCAGCTCGGAAAAACATGCCTCCGGTCACGGTCTATTGGTACCAGCATCCCGGGGGCGATGCGTTTGCACCTGCAGGGATGACGGTTGAGGAAGCGCGCAAAATCCCCAATACGGGTCCCCAGGTGGGCCCGGCCCGTGGCGCCGGTCCTGGTGCCGGCGGTGCTGGGGGTGGGGCAAGAGGCGGGGCAAGAGGCGCGGCGGGAGACGCTGCGAGAGGTGCGGCGGGAGACGCTGCGAGAGGCGCAGCTGGAGGCCAGCAAGCGGGCCGCGGCGGCGGTCCCGGACAGCAGGGGATCGGCTACAATTGCATTTTTGTCGGTTCCAAAGGATATATGGGTACCAGCGGCCGCGGCGAGGGCGTGGGACTGCTGCCCGGCTCGCGATGGGCCGACTACACATTGCCGCCGCAGTTCCTGACTCGTTCACCGGGACATCAGCGCGATTGGATCCGGGCCTGCAAAGGTGGCGCGCCGGCCTGCTCCGACTTCAGCATCGCCGGGCCTTACACCGAATGGCTGGTCCTGGGTTCGGCTGCCGTCCGCGTCGAAGGCAGGTTACTTTATGATGCCAAGACCGGCTTGTTCACCAATAATAAGGATGCGAACAAGCATCTGGATATGACGTACCGCAAGGGTTGGGAAGTGAAGCTGTAAACGGTGAAGCCCGCTTCTGAAGTTGGAAGCCGATGGAGGGGATTCTTCGTTTCCTCGAGGGAATGAGGATGTCCCGCTATCGGCCTCCAACTTCGATATCCGCGTCTTGATCACTTGGCTGGACGGCCGAAAACCTCAATTTCGATGTAGTGATTCATTTCGTCGGCGTTGTTGCCGTTGCTGTAGAGGCGGACATAACGCGCCACCGCTCCCTTGGCATCCACCAGGCGGCCCTCCGACGTTTCGACATAATTCATATCCTTGCCCGCTCCAAGCTTGGATGTGTTGTCGTGATCGTTGTTGAATATCGTGCGGACGTTCTTGGTAAACCCCGCATCATCGGCGAGCTGAACGATGACGTCGAAGTAGACCCGCGGGGTCTTGTGAAAGTGCCAGAACACCACCGCGTAGATTTCGTGCATGGCCCCCAGGTCCACGGTCACATGCTGTCTTCCCGGCCCCAGGGTAACATAGCTCCCCTCCTCAGCCTCTTTATCACCGTCGGTGAGCTGACGCAGGTCTCCCATAACCGGGTCGTCGCTGCTGGTGACCGGCTTTCTCCTGGCGACATTCTTGACTCCCGCCGGGGCGAGGAACGGCTCGCGGGCTTTGTAGCGCGGTTTCTCCAGGTTAGGGACTCGCAGGTTCTGCGGCGTGCCCTCGAACAAGGGTTGCGGCAGTACCAGAGGGATGGGATCCAATTTCTGCCCGCTTTGCTGTGGCGCCTGTGCCGGTGCCGCCGGCGGCAGGATCAGAACCGCGACGATTCCGAACCCCAACAGGATTCTTCCGGCAAGAAGAACCTTCATTGAACAATCTCCTTTCAACAATGACTGTGATTCAGACATTAGATCGTTATGCGCCGCGCAACGAGCATTCATTCCGTCAGTCTTTACCCCCATACTTACCGTTTCTCAACAATGGGCTTCATCTGTACATTGCGGTATTCAACCCGATAGCCTTCCGCTTCGAGACCGACGTACCCGCGAGGCACCTCACATTCCTTGAATTCGCTCGTGACGGCACCGTTGACCCAGAGCGTGATCTGCTTGCCCACCGCGCGCAGTTCGTAAGTGTTCCATTCTCCGGCAGGCTTGACCCTGTTTTCCGACATGTTCTGGCGCAAATTGAAACGCTGAATCGCCCCATTCACGGGAGAGGCCCCGAACAGGAAACCGCCTGCCAATGTGCCTTGGGCCTGGTGCCAGATCTTTCCGTCGGCACTGCTTCTAATAAATACCCCGCTGTTGTATGCGGGTTCACCATCGAGCTTGGTCAAACGCCACTCGATGTGGTACACGCAGTCGGCAAGTTCCATGGCGTAGCGGATCCACTCATGTCCGACCTTATCGCCTTCGCAAAGGAGGATCCCAGTGGCCGGATCCATCTTCCAAGGCGACGGTTCATCCATGGAGCCTGCGCGCAGTTGGCCGGCGGCCCCCAATGGCCCGCGGATCCAGTCCTTCATGGTTTTATCGGCGAACAGGTTCTGCCAACCCTTCGGATCGGATTCGAGGGCGCTCTGGGTCTGGGACTGCACCACGGGGATGAGAAAACCAATACTGAGCAATGCATTCAATAATATCCGCATCAGACACTCCCTTCTCTTAGTCGTTACATGACAAATGCGTGCCGGGGACCAGAGACAAGATCTTGCAGCAGATCGGGGCGGCACTTTGTCGGGAAATGCCACGGGGTGGAACCGGTCTGAGTGTTATATCCCAGATCCCTGCCCCAAACCGCAAAATCACCGATTCGAGGCAATCCGTGGCTGCTTTCATGCCGTCGAAAGCACGTCGAATGCCGCCCAGATAACAATTTGCATTTTGCCGCAGGAGGCAGAGT
The DNA here is from genome assembly GCA_041501225.1 of Acidobacteriota bacterium. GTDB lineage: Bacteria > Acidobacteriota > UBA6911 > UBA6911 > UBA6911 > JAFNAG01. The sequence goes on along the minus strand of JBGQNR010000077.1, from coordinate 497 downwards.
AGCACCGGTTTGGATCGAAATCATCCGGAATTATTTCTGGTTATGTTCCTCCTGCCACACCCCGAAAATGGAACCACGAAACACACACACCCTTTTCGCGTATTTCGTGGTGTGCGGCTTTTGGCATGGAAGATTGACGAATTGCTTGTTGGGCATGACCGGTTTTACTCAATATTCTATCCGTGATCGGATTGAATACCGCCGGCCGTGCAGACGGGGCCCATTGGACATGGCAGCCCAATCAGATACTGGCTCCGCTCTCGTAGCTGACCTCTGATTGCCGGAGTCGAGTTATTCGAACTGTCCGCCAAACTGCTTTCGCCGACGCACACGTCTCCTTCCCCGTCAGGCCAGATCATCACTTCAGAACTCCTGACATGCCCCAAAAAGTCAGGAAAATCGCCGAGTTTCAGAACATGGGTGCGGACCATAACTTGTCTGCTTTTCCGCGCCGCAGGCGCTTTGGAGTGCGGGGGGGGGGAGCCGCGGTAGTTATT
>JBGQNR010000076.1:0-23672 GCA_041501225.1 Acidobacteriota bacterium | reverse complement strand
GTTTGAATTTGGTCGCGTTTGGAAAGAACTCGGTGAGCATTCTGGCCTGTTTCTCGTTGGCATTAAGAGAGAAACTGGGGGGGTTGCTGCCACTTGCGTCGGTGGCTGGGTTCGAGGTGGGCGTCGTCGCCTGCCATAACTGGAGCGATATTTGATTTGTTGCGCCGGAAAGATCAGCGATAGCAAAACCGGTGCCGAGGTTTTTGGACGAGTCGATCTCTACCGGGAATCCCCAGGTGACGGTCGGATGGCCGAGGGGCACACTCACCGTTTCCACAACATTATTCCCACTCAAAACCTCGTAATAAACGGTGATGGCGACCTCATAATCTTCGGCGTAAACCGTGGTCGCTTCCAGGTTGCGAACGATGACATAGCCGTGAGCAAAAAGGCCGTTCCCCAGGGTCGTGATCCGGATCGTTTGATATGCACCCAGATTCAGGGGCACCTCGCTCACGGTTCCCTGATCCGTCGCGAGCGTCCAGGGGGTTCCATCCGTCTTGCGAAAGAGAACGGTAACCTTGGTAATCGGAGTCGAAGGGTCAGGCCCCAGGTTGGTGATATCGAACTTGGTTCTATAGGTGAGATTCGCCACCGAATCCAGCCCGTTGACCACGTGCGGCACAATTTTATCCCCTGACGCCACTGCCGGCACGGCGCGCAGGAAAGGAAGAAGAAGGATTGCCAGGGCAACCATATAGAGCGTTCTCTTGGTCATATTTGCTCCTTGAAAAACCAATCTATGATCGTGGGAATACGCCGATCATTGAGATTCCCAAGACGTGCAAGAGGTTCAGATATTTCTATTGCAGGCCCGTTTTTTCGACCCAGAGACTTTTATTATCGCACATTTGTCCTCCCGTTTGTCACCCTTGCGGCCATGAAACAGCAATGCAGACATCGAACCGCCAAGACCACGAAGACCGCAAAGGAGAATAGCTGCAATTCTTTGAGGTCTTTGCGGTCTTCGCGGTGACTGCTGTGGCCACCCGGCCGCGGTGCGCTTGGCATTTTTTCACAACTCCTGCGCTTGCCAGGGGCTACTGTCTGGCAGGCCCTCCGGGCCGCTGCGTTGAGAGTCATCGGCGTTTTCTCGCGATTTATTTTTGCGGTTGCACGGGTCTTGTGGTAGGTTGGTGAAATAAAGGTGAAACTTATGGATTCACATCCAGCAAAACGCAGGAGCATGGCGCTCGTTGGAGTAGGTGAAGTCATCAACGAGCTGACCTCCCGGGATCGGTCTCGCGAAGTGGTCACCGCCGTCCACCAGATCCCGGCACGCGAGGCGCAGTGGGCGCCGATGCCCGAATGGATCAGGCCTGAATTGGCCGAGGCCTATCGGGGCAAGGCGGTTGTGCAGCTTTATTCCCATCAGGCCGAGGCTGTCGATGGAATACGCAAGGGCAGAAACGTAGTTGTGGTAACGCCGACCGCCTCCGGCAAGACCCTCTGCTATAACCTGCCGGTCCTGAACGCAGTGCTGGAGAATCCGGATACACGCGCGCTCTACCTGTTCCCAACCAAGGCGCTGGCCCAGGATCAGCTGGAAGAACTGCAGGATTTGAGTCGCCGGACGGGAGATCGCTGGGGGGTTTTTACCTATGACGGCGATACGCCCAGCGACGCGCGTCGTGCCATTCGCCAGCAGGGACATGTGGTCATCACCAACCCGGATATGCTGCACACCGGCATCCTGCCCCACCACACCCGATGGACGCGCCTGTTCGAGAATCTTCGCTATATCGTGATCGATGAGTTGCACACGTACAGGGGCGTGTTCGGCAGCCACCTCGCGAACCTCCTGCGCAGGCTTCGGCGCATCGCCCGCTTCTACGGGCAGACACCTCAATTCATCTGCTCTTCGGCCACGATCGCCAATCCCGGCGAGCTCGCGGCCAAGCTGCTCGAGGAAGATGTCGAAGTCATCGATGCCAATGGGGCTCCTTCGGCCCAGAAACAGCTGATTTTTTACAATCCGCCCGTGGTGAACCGATTTCTCGGCATCCGGCGCAGCTACATCAACGAGAGCTATCGCCTGGCCCAGGAATTCCTGAAGCGTGGCCTTCAGACCATCGTCTTCGCGAACAGCCGCCTGCACACCGAAGTTCTGCTCACCTACCTGAAACAGGCGAATCCGCAGCCGCCGGGCCAGCCGGAAGTGATCCGCGGCTATCGTGGCGGTTATTTGCCGCTGGAACGGCGGGAAATCGAGCGCGGCCTGCGCAGCGGCCAGGTCCGTGGTGTAGTCGCCACCAACGCATTGGAGCTCGGCATCGACATCGGCTCGCTCGACGTCTCGGTTATGGCCGGCTATCCCGGCACCATCGCCTCGACCTGGCAGCGCGCGGGACGGGCCGGCAGGCGCAGCGGCACATCGTGCGCCGTGCTGGTCGCCTCCTCGCGTCCGCTGGATCAGTTCATCGTGAAGCATCCCGACTACTTCTTCGGCAGCTCCCCCGAGCATGCCTACATCCAGCCGGATAACCTGGAGATTCTTGTCAATCACCTCAAGTGCGCCGCTTTCGAGTTGCCGTTAGCGCAGAACGAAATCTTCGGTGCCGTCGATCTCGCGGCACTATGTGAGCAGATGAGCGAGTCCGGCTACCTGCATAAAAGCGGAGATTACTGGCACTGGACGCAGGACGCCTATCCGGCCGACACCGTCAGCCTGAGGTCAATCACCTCGGACAACTTCGTCATTATCGATGAGACGGATGCACCGGAGGTGATCGGCGAAATCGACTTTTCCGGCGCCCTCACCATGGTCCACCCCAAGGCGATCTATCTCCACGGCGGACAGCAGTATCACGTGGAGCGGCTGGAGTTCGATCAGCGCAAGGCGTACGTCAAACGCGTCGACGTCGACTACTTCACCGATGCAATCCGCTACACGCAGATCCGGCCGCTGGACATCGCCGGGGAAGCCTGTGTCGCGGGGCCGGCCGTACGCATGCATGGGGACGTGCAAGTGCGCTCTCAGGTCGTCGGCTTCAAGAAGATCAAGTTTTTCACGCTCGAAAATGTCGGTTCCGGCAAGCTTGAATTGCCTGAGAACGAGATGCACACCACGGCCTACTGGATGACCCTCAGCCAGGAGCTGCTGGCGGCCCTTCCCTTCTCGATTTCCGAAAGGCAGGACGGCATGTTTGGACTGCTGCACGCGCTCGAATCGATCGCCTGCCTGTTGCTCATGTGCGATCAGCGTGACCTGGGGGCTACGATCGGCGAAGGAGCACCACCCGAGGCGGGCGAAATCGAATGGCCCGCCAAGCCGGCTGCCGGCGGGCGTGAACAAGTGGAGGAGTTTTTCAAGCCGACTTTGTACCTGTACGACGCCTATCCAGGGGGGATCGGGTTGAGCGAACCGCTGTATCAGATTCACGACCAGCTCGTGCACAAGACGCGGGAACTGATCGCAAGTTGCCCCTGCGATAGCGGCTGCCCCTCGTGCGTCGGCCCGGCCGGTGAGACCGGGGCACGAGCCAAAGAAGCCGCGCTCGCAATCCTGGATCTCCTGTGCGCAACATAGGCGTAGCAAAAAGAGCTCAACGCAGTCTCCCATGTACCGGGGGCGCGCCCAGGTGCATGAAAATGTTGTGCTCTCATCGCGCTTTCCCTGCGCCGCCCTTTCAGGGCTCTTGCCAGCTCGATCACTTGTTCCCAGGGCTCACGCCCTGGGCTTTGCTGCGCCACCCCTTCGGGGTTTTCGCAGTGGTGAAATGCTTAGCCCCTTCGGGGTTTTCGCAGTGGTGAAATGCTTAGCCCTGAAAGGGCGGGACAGCACAGCCCAGGGCGCGAGCCCTGGGTCGAGGTCCGGAAATCTCAAGCCCTGAAAGGGCGGCACAGAAATCGACGAGTTGATCGGCACCGTCATTGGTCAAATGTTCGGAGCAGAGGGCGCAGAGATCGCAGAGGACTTTTTTGTCTTTTAAATAGCTCGTCTCTGCGGCCTCCGCGACCTCTGCGATGGTCAGTTGCTTTTCCTGCCTTAGTGGCATTGTCCCCTGCGGGGTTCTGGCTTCGATAAGGTAATATTACGATATGTCTGGAGGTCAGAAGCTATCTCATATCGCCGCGTTGCGCCCGCGGGTGGAAATGGCGAAACCGCCGGGGAGCGCGGCCAAAGAAGAGCGTCACGCCCGCCTGGCTCAGCTACTGGGCGCCGAGCTGCGCTCCACTGCTCATGGCCGGCACATTGCCGTAATCTGCCGCTTTCCCTCCCCCGGCTTGTGCGCGATCGGGCCGCGCGCGCATCAGCTGCTGGCGCCGCATTCCGGCAGCGAAGTTGCCGATCCGAACCACTGGCTTTTTCTCGACACCGAGACTACCGGCCTGGCGGGCGGCACGGGCACCTACGCGTTTCTCGTCGGCATCGGATGGTGGGAGGGGGACAGCTTCGTAGTCGAACAACTCTTCATGCGCGATCACAGCGAGGAGGCTTCCCTGCTCCTCGATCTTTCCCAGCGGCTTGCAGAAAAAAGGGTGTTGGTCACCTTCAACGGCAAGAGCTTCGATTGGCCGCTGCTGGAAACCCGCTACCGCATGACGCGGGCGGCATCGATCCTAAAACCGAGCGCCCACCTCGACCTGTTGCATCCGGCCCGGCAGCTGTGGCGCTTCAGGCTGAAGTCGGTCGCGCTGGCAGAACTCGAGAGACACGTGCTACAACTTGAGCGCGGGCCTGACATCCCCTCCCATACGATCCCGTCGCGGTATTTCGACTTCCTGCGCGGCGGGCCCGAGGAGCCCATCGTCGAAGTCTTCCGCCACAACCAGATGGACCTGCTCGGGCTCGCCACTCTTGCAGTGCGAATTACGAGACTGTTCGAAGCGCCCGAAACCAGCAGCGAGGACGCAAGCGAGGTCTTTGGGGTTTCCAGGATGCTTCAACGTCACGGCGAGGAGTTGATGGCCACGCAAGGATATCAGCGTGCGTTGACGTATGGCTTGCCGCAAGAGGCAGACCGCATCGCCCGGCGAGAGCTGGCGCTGTTGGCCCGGCGCCAGGGGGATTTTGCGCGCGCAAATTCCCTCTGGGAAACCCTGGTCGGAGCCACCACCGATGGCATCTACGCCTACGAGCAGCTGGCTATCCACTACGAACACCGCGCGCGCGACCCGCAACGAGCCCTGATGCTGGTGCGCGAAGCCCTGGTGCAATTGCGCCAGGGCCACCTCGCAGGCCGCCTGGCGCTCCCCCAGTTCCACAGATGGCACGCCGCCTTCCGCCACAGGCTCGGCCGACTTGAGGCCCAGGTCAGTTGACGAATGACGATTTCTGATGAATCGGTCTTTCATTCGTCAATCGTAAATCGTCAGTTGTCAGATGAGTTCGCGGTCGCGGGTTTCAGGAATAAACAGGGCCAGGATGCCGGCGAAAAGGAATGAGCCGGCGGCAAGAAGAAAGGCGAAGCCCAGGCCGCGCCCGGCGCTCATCCTGCCGATAACATAGGGGGCCAGGGCGCTGACACCTCGGCCAAGGTTGTAGGACAACCCTTGAGCGCTTGCCCGCACCGAGGTGGGGAAGATCTCCGCGGTGATCGCGCCGAAGCCGCTGAAATATCCGGTGCCGAAGAAGCCGACCAGAGGACCGATCAGCAGCAGGTAGAAAGGGTCGCGAGTAGCGGCATACAGAGGAACGAGAGCGGCCGCCACAAAAATATATCCGGCGTAGGTCCACTTACGACCAAGCCAGTCGCTGATATAGCCGAAGGAAACATATCCCAGCCACGTCCCGACCTGCATGAAAATAACCCATTTGGAGGTGCTGCCTATATCCAGACCGGCACCGCCCTGGCTGGGTGGAAGCGAAAGAAATGACGGAATCCAGGTGAAAAGTCCCCACCAGGCGAACATAGTTCCGGCGTTGGCTGCCGTCGTGACGATTAGATTGCGCCGATGCTCACCGCGCCAAAGGCCGAGCAGGCCGGCCCAGGGCGACCGGGCGCCGGTTTGCCGCCTGGAACGCTGCCAGATCTCGGGCTCCGGCACGTAGAAAAAGATCCAGCATGCTGCCAACGCGGGCAGAATACCGGCGAAAAAGACGGCGCGCCAGCCGAACCGCGGAAGCACAACCCAGACGAGCGCCGCCGCCAGGCCATAGCCAATGGCCCATGAGCTTTGCATGACGCCCAGTGCCTTGCCGCGATGCTGCGCCGGCCAGGTCTCGGCAACCAACGAAGCTCCGCACGCCCACTCTCCTCCCATGCCAAGCCCGAGAAATATCCGGTAGACGGCAAGCTGATAAATATTCTGGGATAGACCGCACGCCGCGGTAAAAACCGAGTAGATCAGAATGCTGGTCATCATGGCGCGGGCGCGGCCGATGCGGTCGGCCAGAATGCCGAAGATGATGCCGCCGAAAGCAGAGGCTCCGAGCGTGAGGGAAGCCATCAGTCCGCCGGTAGCCTTCGTCATGCCCAGATCTGTCATCATGTAAGACAGAACCATGGAATAGAGCATGATGTCCATGCTGTCGAGCATCCAGCCGAGGGATGCAGCCAGGAGAGCGCGTTTCTGATCAGTGGTGGCGTCGGTCAACCACATTGGCAGATCTTTCGATTTTGGATTTTGGATTGGGGATTTTGGATCGGGGGCCGGAACTTACGAGGGTTCATTTGGGCAGAAACCGGCGCAGGGTTAGTTCCAGCAGGGCCCCGAACAGGGCCGAACACGGGATGGTCAGGATCCAGGCCCACACGATGTTGGCAGCGATGCCCCAGCGCACGGCCGATCGGCGCCGTGTCGAACCGGCACCTACGATCGCCCCAGTGATCGTGTGGGTGGTGCTGAGGGGTATGCCAAACATGGAAAGAAAGACGATCGTGACGCCGCCCCCGGTTTCAGCGCAAAAGCCGCCGACCGGCTGCAGCTTGGTCAGGCGCATCCCCAGCGTTTTGACGATGCGCCATCCGCCCAGGTAGGTGCCAAGAGCGATAGCGGAGAAGCAAGCGACGATGACCCAGGCGGGAGGATCTATGGAATCCGCCCCTGTCGGCGCGGGCAATCGGTGAGTCGAGATGAGGAGGGCCGCGATGATACCCACTGTCTTCTGGGCATCGTTCATCCCGTGGCTGAAACTGAAAACGGAGGCAGAGATCAGCTGCCCTCTACGGAACATGCGATCCACTTTGCCCGGCGTAGAGTTGCGACAGAGCCAGTTGATCAGCAACATCATCCCACGGCCAAGAGCCAGCCCAACCAGAGGCGCGATCACAATGTAGGGAACGACTTTGAGGAAGCCTTCCGGTTTGAGGGCAATCAGCCCCGCCTTGGCGACGGCGGCGCCGCCAAAGCCACCCACAAGGGCATGCGATGAACTGGACGGCAGGGCGTAATACCAGGTGATGACGTTCCAGATGATCGCCCCCATCAGGCCAAATGCCACCAGATAGGGATCGAGAAACTGCTGATGCACAATGTCGCGACCAATCGTGGTCGCGACCCGGTCATTGACAAAAAACGCAGCGGAAAAATTGCATACGGCGGCCAACAAAACCGCAGCCCGCGGGGACAATACGTGCGTGGATACCACGGTGGCAATGGAATTTGCTGCATCGTGGAAGCCGTTAAGAAAGTCAAATCCCAGGGCAACGAATACCACGACGATGATCAATATGAGTTCGCTGTCCATTCCTATCCCAACATCCCCATTGACTCACCTACGCGTGACAAGCCGCGCGTACTTATAACAGATTGCCTGGAGCATGGAATAGCAGAAAATGCAGAGGTTCTTGGCATGATCCCGAGGCTCACGCGCTCAACGACGATCGACAGAAACACAAAAACCACGAACCACAAGAGATCGTTTTCCTGCGATTCGTGGTTTTCCTGTTTCTACCCATTCCAGCGCTGACGCAAAGCCGCAATTCCCCAACCGGAGCCGCTTACTTCAGCTGAAAGATGACCGTCACGGTGGAGACTACCGATACCGGTTCGCCATTGAGCAGTGTGGGCGAGTATTTCCACTGTTTCACGGCACGGATCACTTCCTCCACCAGGAGCACATGACCGTGAAGAACTTTCACATCGGCGACGTTCCCTTCCTCGTCTATGACTACCTCGAGATTCACCTCCCCGGAAATGCGCGCCCGCATCGTGATCATCGGGTAAACGGGCAGCACTTTCCGGATGAGTTTGGCCTCCTGGACCGTGCCGCCCACACGCACCACTGAGGGTCGTTGTGGCCGCGGCGGGGGCGGCACGATCGGAGGCGGGGCGGCTGCAGCCAACCCCGCGGGAAAGCCCGAGCCGGTCAATCCACTCATGCCCGATATTCCCAGGCCGGAGCCGTACACCCCCAAGGAAGTGCCTAGCACCGGGGGTTCATCCTCGGGAACCGGCACCCCTCTGGGCACCATTTCCGGCGCGAAATTCTGCGGCCAAATTACTTGCCGATAGGTGGCGGCTTTTTGCTGCGCAGCAGAAGTGGGTGGCACCGGCGGGGGAGCTGTCGGCAGAGCAGGAGCCGAGGGAGGAGCAAGAAGAAATGTACACAATTCGCTCCCAGGCATCATATGAAAGAACAACAACGGCAGCACCACCAGGAGCGTAATCATCAGGACATGGAGACAAGCCGAAAAGAGCAGTGCAAGCCACCGTTCAGCGGCACTGCGCCGGTTGTTCATCTGCAGAGATTCAAACATAGGCCCTCCCTTCCAACAACATAACCTCGCCAGGAGCGCGTATTGCGCCGGCATTGTTTCCCTTGTTGCTTTTGACCTCAGGACGGGCCCGATTCTTTGTTCCTGTTCAATTAGACACTTTGGTAAATCCGAAGTTCCCCTCAGGTCGTGAGTGATGAAAATGAATGGAAGGAATATGGAATTCAGAATTCAGAATAAAGGCAGGTAAATCCAAATATGTGTCTGGAAATTGAATGCAAGGAAAAGGCGAATTCTGTGCAAAGTCTCCTTCTGGCTCCTGAATTCTTACTTCTGCCTCCTGACGCAAAATCTCTCCCAACTGCCTGGGCCTTTCGTTTTCTCGGATTTTTTTCTTGACACGGCATATTTTTAGTACTAATTATCTAGCATGCGAAGAAAAAGCCCAACGTTAACCGAACAGGAACTCGAGATCATGAAGGTCGTCTGGCAGCTCGGCGTTGCCACCGTGCGCGATGTGTACGAGACCCTGCTGACGCGACGAAAGATCGCGTACACCACCGTCATGACTATGATGAAAATCATGGAAGAAAAAAAATATCTGCGGCGGCGGCTCGAGGGGCGCGCCTTCGTCTACGAAGGAACGCGACCCAAGAAGCAGATGATTCGCGAGATGGTGAGCGAGTTCATCAATCGCGTCTTTAACGGCTCCGCGGAACCGTTGCTGGCCCATCTCGTCGAGGAGCGCCGTCTCTCGGAAAAAGAACTCAAACAGATTACCAAAATGATACGGGACAACTCGTGATTTTGGATTTTGGATTTTGGATTTAAAAAAGCCAGCCACAAATCGCCAAAGAAGAGGCACAGGCTTTTCCAATCCAAAATCCGCACTCCAAAATCCAAAATTCAAAATGACTTGAGGCGGATCACCCAAATGATCCGGACAATCCATGATTTTGGAATTTGGATTTTAGAATGCTCGCCACAAATCCCTCAAAAAGGAGACGTGCGGTTTTCCAATCCAAAATCCGCACTCCAAAATCCAAAATGACCAAGGGCTTATGACCTCACAGATGTGGTTAGAGAATCTGGCAGCATTCAGCCTGCAGGTCGCGATCCTGGTCGCTGCCGGCACGGCGCTCGTCCACCTCTTCCGGCTGAAGGCGCCGAGCGTGCTGCTGGCTTTCTGGCAGGCACTGCTTGCCGTCTGTCTGCTGCTGCCTGTATTCCAGCCCTGGCGGCAGGAGCGGCAACCGATCCCGGTTGCCGCGCAGCAGGTGTTCGAAACCAGCTCACTCCCGGTTCTTCCTGAGCCGGATGCCGGGATCACATTACCTGCGGGCCCAAGCGCGCGTCCTCTGCGTTTCCCGACCTATGCGACCCTCGCACTTGTGCTCGCCGGCGGAGCCGTCTTGCGGCTGCTCTGGCTGGTTCTGGGTCTGCTGCGCCTGCAGCGCTACTTGAACCGATCGCGCCGGCTTGCGGTGCTTCCCGAGTCGGTCCGGGACATGCAATGGAGTGTCGGAGTCGCGCCGGAGATTTTCTTTTCCCCCGACATCGATACCCCGGTTACCTTCGGGTGGCACCGGCCGGCCGTGCTCTTTCCGGACTCATTTATTGAAATGAGCGCGGGCATGCAGCGCACGATTGCCTGTCATGAGCTGCTGCACGTGGAACGCCGGGATTGGCTGTTCATTGTGCTGGAAGAGCTTCTCCGGTCGCTGTTCTGGTTCCATCCCGCCATCTGGTGGGCGCTGGGCAGGATTCATCTCAGCCGCGAGCAGGTGGTGGATCGTCAAGTTCTCAAAGTCACAGGCGAGCGGGGTCCATATCTGGAGTCCCTGCTCCACATCGCTTCGCTGCGGGGCCGGCCTGCGGCCGTACCGGCTCCTCTGCTCTTACGGGAGCACCATCTGGTGCAGCGGGTGGCGCTCATGCTAAAGGAGTCCAAAATGACCAGATCGAGATTAATTGTCAGCCTCGTGGCAATCGCAGCCTTTTTGCTTTGGACCGGCACATATGCCACCGCCTGGTTTCCCCTCACCGCTCCTCCTGTCGCCGTTCCGCAGGTTCCGACGCCAACCGTAGCCAGCACGCCCACTCCGGCGCCCGAGCCGGTGAGCACGCCTGCCACGGCACCGGCCGTCAATCCGGCGCCTAAAGAAAATCCGGAGCCCAAGGCACGGCAGCAGGAACCCTTGCGCGTAGGCGCCAACGTCCAGGCGTCCAAGCTGATCAGCAAGGTTGATCCGGTGTATCCCGAATTGGCTCGCCGGGCACGGGTCGAGCAGACGGTAATACTGGAAGTGCTCGTAGATGCGCAGGGGAATGTGGCTAACATCAGAGTAATCCAGGGTCACCCATTGCTCGATCAGGCAGCCATCGAAGCCGTGCGCCAATGGCGTTATTCCCCAACGTACTTGAATGGCCAGGCGGTCCAGGTGCTGGCAACCGTATCGGTGCCCTTTATTTTGGCGTCCGATTCCTCCTCCAGGTTATCTAACTCGACCATGATCACCGGCGTCCTGGGCGGCGTGCCGAGTTCGACAACAAGCCAGGGAGTCATCATTGGCGGGGCGCCAACCGGGGGAGCCAATCCGGCGGTCAAGCCTCCGCAGCGTGAGCCGATACGGGTCGGCGGAAATGTCCAGGAATCGAAAATAATCAAAATGGTCGCGCCGGTCTATCCGGAATTGGCCAAACGGGCGCGCGTCGAACAGATCGTAATGCTGGAAGTGACAGTAAATGAGGAAGGCCTGGTATCGAATGTCAGGGTGATCCGGGGCCATCCATTGCTCGACCAGGCGGCTATCGATGCTGTGAAACAGTGGGTCTATTCCCCAACTATACTCAATGGTGAACCCATGCCAGTCGTCGCCACAGCAACCTTGATTTTCAGCCTGACCCCGCGATTTACGCTGGACGCGGACGGATTTATCAGGGATCCCGAAGGCGCACCTGTTTCCGTCGAGAAGCTAAGAGAAAATCAGGGCTCGGTTCAGATTACCCCGGCCCCGCAGGTCTCCTTCGATTTAATCCAGCAAACGCTGGCTTACCTTCAAGTTCAGGGAGTCGACAAGGTTCGGCTCAATTCTCAGGCTTATGTCTATGATGCCGGCCGCCTCTTTTACCTGGCGCCCGCCACTCTTGCCAATCCTTCTGGCGCAGGCCAGATCCTCGTCCGGGCCCCAGTTCTTGACATCGATATCAATCAACTTTCCCAGCAGGCCGCAGATGCCTTGCGCCCCAAATTCGCCACGGGCAATGCCACGACAGTGCTCAGCTTTACGATCTGCGTGGATGAAGCAGGTCAGATCGTCGCCGTCCAAAGCCCGGGGGGACCGTTCGACGTCCCGGAACTTGTGACGGCCTTGAAGCAAGCCCGCGTCACGACGCCGGGACTCCGCGGCAACATCGCCGTTCCAACCGCGGTAAAAATCACGGTCCCTGTTTCCATCAAATAAAACCGCATACTCTGATTGACGAATGACGATTTACGATTGACGAATTTCTGATTCGTAAATCGTCATTCGTCGTTTGTCTATTCCCTCCTGTCGAGCTACTATCTAGATATAGGAATTTCGTTGGTTTGAGGAGGGTCAATGACGTACATCATCGCTGAACCGTGCATCAACGTGAAAGACACGGCGTGCGTCGATGTTTGCCCGGTCGACTGCATTCATCCGCGCAAGGATGCGGCGGAGTTTGCCGACGCGACGCAGCTCTACATCAATCCCGATGAATGCATTGATTGCGGCGCGTGCGAGCCGGCTTGCCCCGTCGCAGCCATCTTCCCGGAAGAGGAAGTGCCGGAGAAGTGGAAGAGCTTCATCCAGATCAATTACGACCACTGGAAGAAATAACCGGCACCCAAGATCTTAACGCAGAGGGCGCAGAGGTCGCAGAGAAGAGAGAGAGAGAGAGAGTCGGAGGTTTGGCTGCTCTCTGCGTACTCTGCGCTGAAAAAACACCTTCCGTTGAATTGGCAAGGACATGTTTTCGAGAGTAGCCTCGCGCCTGCACGGCGAAACGAACCCTTTATACAGACTGCGCGATGAGTTGAAGCGCTCGGGCCACGAAATCCTGGACATGGCTTCCGGAAACGTCACCGAGCACGGCATTCTGTTTCCTCAGCCACTGCTTGAGGACATACTGAGTGCCTCATCACGCCGTACGGGCATCTACCGTCCCGATTCCTTCGGCCAGCGGCCTGCCCGCGAGGCGGTCTCCCGTTATTATCACGAGCAGGGCACGGTGCTTCCACCCGAGCAGATTCTGCTCACCCCCGGAACGAGTCTTGCCTACTGGTATGGTTTCAAGCTGCTGGCCGACGAAGGCGACGAAATTCTCTGCCCCCGCCCATCCTACCCGCTATTCGACTATATTGCCGCTCTGAGCGGGGTGCACCTTATTCCCTACCGGCTCGAAGAGGAGCGGAACTGGGCCATCAGCCTCGCGCATCTCGAAAACAGCATTTCCACCCGGACTCGAGCTCTGGTCGTGATTTCGCCTCACAATCCGACCGGGCGCGTCACCACGCTCGACGAGTTCGAAGCGCTGGCAGAATTAGCCGCGCGTCACGATCTAGCGATTATTCTGGACGAGGTATTCAACGAATTTCTCACAGAGGCGGGAACCCTGCCGCGCCCGGCCTCCGGCCGTGCCCCGCTCGTGCTGACGCTCAACGGGTTTTCCAAGATGTTTGCCCTTCCCGGCATCAAGTTCGGCTGGATGGGAGTGTCAGGCGAGCCCAGCAAGGTCAAGGAGGCGATGCGCGCCCTGGAATTGATTTCCGACACATTCCTCCCGGTAAGTGAAATCGTCCAGGCGGCTGCGCCTGAGATCCTGCAGCAGGGGCGGGAATTTCGCGATGGATATGCGGCGGAGATCCGCCGTCGTTGGGATACCGTGCGCGGTTTCCTCGAGCAGGCGCGGCACTGCAGCTATGTTCCGCCCGAAGGGGGATTCTACGTGACTGTACGCTTGGAACAAGATGAAGAGGTCACGGCGGAGGCCATTCTGAGGTCTACCCAATCCCTGGTGCATCCGGGACATTTTTATGATATCGATCCTCATCACCTGGTGATCAGTTTCGCCCTCAAACCCGAGTTACTGCAAAGGATTTTTCCGAAAATTCTCCCATTCATCGAAGGTTCAAGGTCCTGATTCGCAAACCAACGCAGAAAATGCGTCCAACAGGTCTCGGTCCTCGATGCCGTGGCTAACAGCCTACAGCCTAAAAAGCTACAGCCTCGAAGACTCGTGAGATAAGCGGGCTAGTCAGTAGCTCTGCACCAGGGATTGCACGATGCTCAGCAGGGCTTGCAGCTTCAATCCATCCGGCATGAGGCGCACGTAGCGTAGCGCGCCGTCGAAATTCTCCAATGCCAGCTCGGCCACAATCGCCATTTCGAGCTGGTCCGCCATGCCGACCATCCTGCCCGGGACGGCACTTCTGGATGCCGGATTTGCCTGCGCATTGCCGGTCTCCTCATTGCGCAACTGCTGGACGAGAACCAGGCCCTGCTGCAGGAGACCGGCATCAACCTCTCCGTCGCAGTTTTGAGATGCGCGCATCAGATTCTGAAATACGCTGGCCCTCTTCTGCAGCGGCTCAACCAGCGTCAGCAGTTTGGCAGCCGCTTCCAGAGCCATGGAGGCAAGGTCCGGCTCCTGGTAATTGGACCGGTTCGCCAGCTGGATCAAAGCGTCGATCTGATCCGGATTTTTCGACGCTTCCTCCAGCGTGCGCCGGACAAAGGCTGGATCCTGCGCCAGTTTTCCGCGCACGCTTTCGTACAGATCCAGAACGGATGATGGGTTGGCGCCACCCGCGCTGCTGATCATGCCTATACTCGAAGACGAACTGGTACCCGATGTGTTGAAGGTGATCCGGGTTCTGCCGTCAATTGAATAGTTCATGGAGACCGGAGTCTGCGACCTGGCGGAAGGCGCCACGATGCCGTCAATTCCGCCGACGCGATCCAACTTGCTCTTGAGACCCGGCATCGAATTCAGTGTTCTCATGGCAAGATCCGGACGCCCGATGAGATTGCGGCACATGTCGATCACAGCGGCTTCGGAGCCGGTCAATTGCACCGTTTGCGTGCCAACGGTCACGGTGCCGCCTGCATTGGCAGCTCCCAGCTTGTCGATCGCAGGCAGCACTGAGTTTAATCCCATGAGATAACGATCAGGGTCAACATACGGAAGTTGGCGCAAAAACATCATGTAGCTCGAGATGGCAGGTGGGTCGGGTTCCCGCTGCCTGAAATTTGCGATCGCCCGGTCCACCAGCTGAAGAGCTTCGGTCTTATCGCCGGATTGGGTCAAAAGCATGGCCAGGGCGGCGACGCTGGTGTAAACACCACGGTTGGCTTCTTCGCGCAACTGCGTCAAATCCGAGGCCTGCCCCCCGACCGAGCCGGATCCCTGCGCCGACAGCTGCTTGACAAATTGGGCGCCCGCTTCCGCCTGGCTTTTTCTGTACGCCGCGTCCAAGGATGACGGTGGGTCCGGCCAACGCTGCCAGAGTGCAAGTGCACGCGCCAAATCCAGAGTTGCCAAGGAGCGGAGCAGAGCCTGCGCAGCCGAAGCATTGCGCTGATAGGTTTCGGTATCCGCGGCATCCCGCGCCTCGGCGCACACCCAGGCGTACAGGTCCTCGAGCGCCGCCGGCGCCTTGGGCCGATCGATTCGAATCCAATTCTGAGCGATCTGGGAAAATGCCGGGAGATCCGGACTCCGTCGGGCCAGGTCCGTAGCCTGCCTCAGGGCTTCGCGGGCATTTCTCAGATGGTCGATGCTGATCCGCAGCTGGTGTGCCGTCCGCTTCAGCTCCTTCGTCGGGCTGCCGATTGCTACGGCAGTTTGCCCCGATAATGAGGGAGCCTGAAGAGCGGCGATACAACCAATGAGAAGGACGATACGGGAATAGCTCATGACCTGCCTCCCGAAAGTGGCTTGGTTAATATGACGCCGGGCGTGGCCAAAAGTTCAAACTAAATGACATCCGCCCTCAGACCTGCTGCCCATGCTTGAGGGCCGGGACTGCCCAATTTTTATTGCATCACGGTGGCACGGACTCAGCAGTTCATGAAACCTATGAAAACGACTCGTTTCTTGCTCAAGAGCTGTCTGCAAGTTATTCTGCATTCTACACCCGGAAGAGGGGTTCCTCCTCCATAATCCGGCGTGGGCGCCAAGGTGAACAAAATCCAGGAGGTAAAGGCTGCCATGGGAAATTTTGCCCGATTGGAAAAACAATACGCACTCGTGACGGGCGCCAGCCGCGGGATCGGCCGCGCAATCGCCGAGAACCTGGCAAGCGCCGGCTGCAACGTCGCCGTCATTTCCCGAAAACCTCAGGAGTGCCGGACAGTGGCCGCAGAGATCGCGCGCAGTCATGGCGTGCAGGCTATCGGACTGCAGGCCGACGTCTCGCGCCGCGAGAGCGTCCACGAGCTGTTCGAACAGCTGCGTCCATGGTCTTCCGGCCGCATAGACATCCTCGTCTGCAACGCCGGCTTTCCCATGCAGACCGACATCTGGACCACACCGCTGCACGCCGTGCCGGCCGAAAAGCTTCAGGAATGGTATTTCCAGGTTATCTCTACCGATGCCATGGGATCTGTATACTGCACATACGAGGCTCTGCCGTGGATGCGCGCCCAACGAAGCGGGAAAATTCTCTATATTTCTTCCACCCCGGCGCTGGAGGGATTTCAAGGCACAGCCTACACGATGGCAAAATCCGCGGTGCTGGGTTTGATGAAAGACGTGGCGCGAGAGTACGGGAAGGACAACATCCGCGCCAATGCCCTGGCACTGGGAAATATCCGGACCGCGGCAACCTTCGATTCGTTGGATGATGACAGCCGCAGGGCTCTTGCCGCGGAAGCTCCGTTGAAGCGCTGGGGAACCACCGATGAGGTGGGGAAAGCCGCGCTGTTCCTGGTTTCCGACCTCTCCAGCTTCATTACCGGACAAGTGCTCGTAGTGGATGGCGGGACTGTGCGCCGTTGAACGGCGAAAAGGGAGAAGTCAGAATTAAGAATGTAGAATTCAGAATGCAGAATACAGAAGAAAAGGGCGAACGAGCCGTCAGGACGGAGCCAGACGCATGTGCATGGTACTCATGTTCATTGAATACAGCCAACTTGCCTGTTGCGATTTTATTCTGGATTCTGGATTCTGAATTCTAAATTCTGCCTTCTGCTTTTCTCAAGCGAGGGCGCCGGTCGCGCACGCGAGGGCGCCGAACTTGCGGGTGCGCGAGTGGAAGTCCGCGAGGGCTTCCTGGAGGTCGCTCTCTTCAAAATCCGGCCATAGTCGCGGGCAGAAATGCAGTTCAGCGTAGGCAGCCTGCCAAAGGAGGAAATTTGACAGGCGCTGTTCTCCCGCGGTGCGGATGACCAGGTCGGGATCCAGCACGTCTCGAGAGCTCAGCGTTTCGGTGAATAACGCCTCATCGATTTCTTCAGGGGCCAACTCCCCGCAGGCCGCCCGTTGTGCGAGAGCACGCGCAGCCGCGACAACTTCATATCGCGAGCCATAGTCAAGCGCCAGCCGCAGATGGAGTCTCCCGCAATTGCGTGTGGCGCTTTCGGCGCGCTCCAGCGCGTCCGCAACCGCTGAGGAAAATCGATCGCGCCTGCCGAACGCGGACAGCCGGATATCATTTTTGATCAGGTCTTTCATTTCCTCGGCCACATAGCGGAGAAACAGGCGAAAAAGCGTATCGACTTCCTGCCGCGGACGCTTCCAGTTCTCGCTCGAGAAAGCAAACAGGGTCAGGACCGGAATCTCCAGATGGCACGCCGCCTCCACAACGCGCCGCACCGCGCGCGCGCCGGCTTCGTGGCCGCGCCAGCGCGGCAGCCCGCGCTGCTCCGCCCAGCGGCCGTTTCCATCCATGATGATTGCTACATGACGAATAGAGTTCATATTGATCTCAGCTGTGCGACGGGAGTGGATGGATACCGGTCCGGAGAGATCTGTGCGCGCGCGTGCGCACCTGTCTCATGTCGGGAAGCAGGTCCGAAAGCTTTTCGAGATATTCCACGAGCGCCTGGCGTCCTTCGGAACTCAGCCGATAGGTGCTCTTGGGCTTGCGATCCTCAAACCGCTTGTCGCAAATGACGTAGCCCGCCTCTTCAAGCTTGCGAGCCTGGACGCTGAGGTTCCCATCCGTGGTGCGCAAGAGCTCGCGCAACTCGGTAAAACTGAGCGACTCCTGCACGACCAGGGCCGAGAGGATCCCCAGCCGCAAGCGCTCATGGATCATCGGATCCAGATCATTAGGTGCGGGGCGTGCCGATTTTTTCTTCTTAGCCATTGTGCCTCCAGGCGATATACGCGCCGAAAACCAGATGCAGCCACCCGAAACCGACCGCCATCCAGGCCAGTCCAAAATGCATCGGCGTCATGGCCGCACCTGCTGCCGCAGCCAGCAGGGACAGGCCCAGGTAACGAACCGGTTTGACCGAAACCAGGCTGCCATTCGTGGTCGCCGCGCCGTAGCAGCCGAGCCAGATGGCGGGCAGCCATCCCAGGTTCTGCGTGCTGACGGCAAGATGGGTGAGGACAGCGCCCACAAAGAGCGCCGGGCACAGGCTCCAGATCAGTTTGCGAACTAAGGCAGGCTGAAGCCGGGTTTCGGTCTGGCGCGATTTGTTGAAAATCCCCCACGAAACGATCGCGATCGAGATCACCAGCACGCCTCCCCAGACCTCGAGGGCGGCTTGACGCTGCGATCCGTCCTCCCAGGGAGCGCCGGTGACTAACCGGTTGATCGCCACTCCCGCGAACGTCGCGATCCCTGCAGCCATCAGTCCCTTGCCCGGAACTGCAGTGAACCTGCCGGCGGCGTCCAGGGTCTTGCGGATGTACTGGAGATTTTCATGAGCCAATTCCGCACTCGATGGTTCCACCGCAGCTTTCCTCCGAAACGATGAGTCCCTGTGTACCATAAATATTAAGATGATGTCAAGTACTTTATGTCGTAAAGTACAGGCATAGCAAGTTTTGGATTTTGGAATTCGGATTTTGGATTGATGAATTATTCAGGATCGGGCAGCAACAGGTTTGGCGACTGCAATCCGAAATCCGCAATCCAAAATCCAAAATCCAGACTCAGGGCTAAATCCCAAACGACGAAAGTTTCTGATCTTCCTAATCGGAAAAATGAAAGCCCGGTCCAAGCTTGCGGGCAATGCGGTCGTTGATCCAGTGGCCGTCCCACCATTCCACCGGATTGACCGGCAGTCCGGCGAGAATCATGGCAAAGTGCAAGTGGTCGCCGCCGGCCAGGCCGGTGTCCCCTGTCTGGCCGATTACGTCGCCGCGCGCCACCTTTTGTCCTTCCGCTACGCTCATGGAGGAAAGATGGCCGTAGAGGCTCATCACGCCGTAACCGTGATCAATGATGACGCAATTGCCGTAGATGCCGAAGTACTTGGCCTGCACCACCACGCCGTCGTTCGCGGCTGCAACGGGCGCATGCCGGGTCACGGCCAGATCGTACCCCAGGTGGGTCTGGTGGTCGACAGTTTTGCCCTGGTAGTCATAGGTTCTGTGGTCTGCGAAGCCGGCCATCACTTTGCCGTTTCTCAAGGCGAGGAACGGTTTGTTCCAGAGAGGCTCCCGTCGCGATTTCTGCGCCAGTTCTTTCAGCACCTCCGTATTTTTCTGGCGCAGCTCGACATTGATGGCAAGATAATTATCCAGCAGATTGCCTCGATCCTTGAGTTCAGGAGTCTGGGCCATGATCTCGGGAACCACCTTGCCGAGAAAGGCCTGCGTCAGGTCGACGGTGTCCTCCTTAAACTTTTTTGGGAAAAACTTGTCGATGAATTGCAGTTCCGCCTGGTTTTCGGCCGCATCGACCGCCACGAGACGAGCTTCCGGGGCAGTCATGTCGAAAGGAATGGCAAAAAAGGCAAAGCGTTCCTCTTTGCTCCCGCCGGGCAGGGGATATCCGGGAAACCACCAATTGCCGGCTTTTACTCCGTCCCGGACTGAGGATTCACCGACTCGATAGACCACCGTCTCGCATCCCCCTTGGGCCACGTAGGTTTGCTTGGAGATGATCTGCAGCAAGGGTGGAGATAGGCGGACGGGCAAGAGGATCTCCTCGGTAGCGGGTCCGGGGCTGCGCAGCCAGGTCCCGGCGCGGTCGGCGGTAACGCGTATTGTGGCCTGACCGGGTTTCAATCCGTTGATGGTTTCGCGCCCCACATGCAGATCTATCGTATCTTGCGCTGTCCGAGTTCCCCAAAAGGAGAGCGCAGAGGGGCAATCATACCTCTTCTCCGCCAGGCTCTCTACCCGATCACCCTGCACGAATTCGACCTTTACGCGGCTCAAGCCTCGGCTGGGTTCGCTGATCTCAACGGTGATCGGGGTGCGCTTGCCAATCACAGGAGTTGCGGGGCGTATGTTGATCACCGGCACAGGGCCGACGCGCACGATTTCCAGCACCAATACTGCAATGACAGACAAGCCGGCCAATATCAGGATTCCTCGCAGCAAAAAACTCTTCGGTTCAGCCATTTCTTTCACCGCTTCCACTTAAGAGAGGCAGCAGAGCCACCACTTCCCATTCCGTATCATTCCGAATCAACCGCAAATCAAAAACATTTTATGGTAACACAATCGGCGAACGCCAATCCTGAATTGTCCTCCTGGTCCCGCGCTTCAGACGGCATGCGGGGACAATGGCGTGAAAAAGGAATTTGCCACGAAAAGCACGAATCCAGTGACTGGAACAGTTGCTGCCGGCAGGACCTGCGTTGCGCCCCGCAGGCTCTTTGAAGGCGCCCGAAGAATCATGGTGGGTCGGGTTGCCGGGGGCCATCCAACAAAATCCGAAATCTATCAGTGAGATCTCTGCTATGATTTGCGTGTCAGGTAACCAAGCACGCAGGCGTTCCGCCAAAATCAGGCAAAACTGGCTGTTCTCATTTCTTCGAGGATTCGGCTATGAAAATCATGGTCAACGGCAGTGAGGTCAACTACGAGTTCCAAGGTCCCTCTGAAGCCCCTGTGATTTTGCTGAGCCATGCCCTGGCGACCAACCTGACTTTGTGGGAGCCCCAGATGAATGTCCTGAGCCGAGGCTTCCGGGTGCTGCGCTACGATACCCTGGGGCACGGCGGCACGGCCGCGCCGCGCGGTCCGTATACGCTCGATCAGCTGGCGGGGCAGGCCGGCGGCTTGCTGGATGCCCTCGGAATTGAGCGGGTTCATTTTCTCGGCATTTCCATGGGGGGCATGATCGGGCAAACCCTGGCCCTGGCCAGGCCGCAGCTGCTGACGAGCTTGATCCTCTGCGATTCCTCGAGCCGCATTCCCGCCGAGGCCCAGCCGCTATGGAAGGAACGCATAAAAATCGCCGAGTCGGAGGGGATGGAACCTCTGATCGAACCGACCATCGGCCGCTGGTTCACGCCGCCATTTCGCCAGGCCCGCCCCGAAATCATCGAGCGGGTGCGCGGATGGATACGAGCGACGACGCCGCTTGGCTACACGGCATGTTGCCACGCGATTGCCGCGCTCGATCTGACGGAGCGCATCCCGGCCATCAAGGTGCCAACCCTTATCGTCGTGGGGGAAGAGGATCAAGGAACACCGGTAGCCATGTCACGCACAATGCATGAGCGGATCGCCGGCTCCGAACTTGCCATTATCCCTTCGGCTTCGCACCTGTCCAACATGGAGCAGCCTGACGTATTCAACCGGTCCGTGTCTTCGTTCCTCGACCGGATCGTCGGCAGGTAGATCCGCCCTGCGATTCAAACCACGAAATACACCGTGCGGAATATCCCCGACCCAAAAGCCTCAACGCAGAGGCCGCAGAGGGTTTTTTGCTTTTGAATGACTTTTCTCTGCGACCTCTGCGACCTCTGCGACCTCTGCGACCTCTGCGCCCTCTGTGGCCTCTGCGTTGATCTTTTGCTTTTCTTTGCTTTACGGCAAAGAATGGTACGGAGGTAGTAGGAAACAGACGAAAGCCTATTCAAGTGATTCATTCGATCTTATGATTTTTGATCATCTGGATTGAATTCGGTTGAGATTTCGCCTGCGGGCCACTATCTTGCTGCTACCATGTGGCAGCAAAATTACGTACCGATTGCGGGAAACCTCGGGTTTTCCTCTCTGACAGCGGCTCTTCCCATATTCTCTCTGCTTTACCTTCTTGCATGGAAACGCAAGCCCGCCTGGGCAGCCGGCCTGGCGGGGGTGGCTACGGCGGCATTGGTTGCTTTGCTTGCCTATCGCATGCCCGCAGGCGTGATGCTGGCCGCAACCGCCTATGGAGCGGCATTCGGGCTGTTTCCGATCGGCTGGGTCGTTTTCAATGCCATTCTCCTCTACAACGTCACAGTAGAGACCGGGCAATTCGCCGTGGTCAGAGATTCCGTGGCGGCGCTGACCGAAGATCGGCGCCTGCAAGCCCTGCTTATCGCCTTCGCGTTTGGCGCCTTCATCGAAGGGGCTGCCGGATTCGGCACACCGGTTGCCGTCTCCGCAGCCATGCTGGCTGGGCTCGGCTTCCCTCCATTTTATGCCGCCTCGATTTGCCTCTTGGCCAATACTGCGCCGGTGGCTTTCGGCTCGATCGCAACTCCGATCCTCACCCTGGGGGGAGTTACCGGCCTGCCAATCGGCCGACTGAGCGCAGGTGTGGGTCGGATCTGCGCCCCGATTTCCCTGCTGATTCCGTCTTATCTCGTCGCCGTTATGGGAGGGCGGCGGGGGCTCCTGGGTGTCCTGCCGGCGACTGTCGTCTGCGGCGCATCGTTTGCCAGCGTCCAATTCCTGGTTTCAAACTTCGTGGGGCCGCAACTAACGGATATACTGAGTTCGCTTGCCGCCATGGGTTCCTTGTGCGCGCTTCTGGTCCTGTGGAAGCCTAAGGGATCATCCCACCTCCTGGGCAACATCGCTGCCTCGGCGCCGCCCCGTTTTCATTCCAAACGGGATTTGTTGCGTGCCTGGGGACCCAACTTGCTCCTGGTAGTATTCGTGCTGCTATGGGGATGGGCTCCAATCCAAAACCGATGGAACGCTTTGAGCATTACATTCTTCTGGCCGGGTTTGCACAATCTCATCCAACGCATGCCGCCGGCAGTGTCCGCACCCGTCCCCTACGCTGCGACCTTTAATTTTAATTGGCTCTCCGCCTCCGGCACCGCGTGCCTGATCGCTGCCCTCTTGTCGGCACTGCTATTGCGCATGCCCCTGAAGCGATTCGGGCGCGTCATCCGGCAAACAGTGCGGCAGCTGGCGCTTCCTGAGCTGACCATTGCCTCGGTTCTGGCCCTGGCATTTTTGATGAACTATTCGGGCGCGACCTCCACGCTCGGGCTTGCCTTTGCAACCACTGGAGTGATGTTCCCCTTCTTCAGCGCCATGCTCGGCTGGCTCGGGGTGTTCTTGACCGGTTCCGACACGTCGGCGAACGCGCTCTTCGGCAACCTCCAGGTAGTAACGGCCGGACGGCTGGGCCTCAATCCGATTCTGATGGCGGCCGCCAATTCAAGCGGTGGCGTGATGGGGAAAATGATCAGTCTCCAGAGCATCGCGGTCGCGGCAGCTGCGACGGGCATGCATTCGGAAGAGGAATCCAGGCTCTTCCGTTTCACCTTGCGCCATAGCATCGCGCTGGCCTCTATGATCGGGCTGATCACGATGATGTATGCCTATGTGGTGCCTTGGTGGGCGCCGTGACGGCAAGGAGATAGAAGACAGGAGTCCGAAGAGAGAATGCCGGCAGCGATCACAGCACGGCGCTGCCCCCTTCATAGAAAAGGGCTCGCAGAGTGCCTGACTCGGCGAGCCCTTGCAGAAAATGACCGGGAGGCAGGTGTTTAGTACATGTCGCCCATGCCGCCGCCTCCGGGAGGCATGGGTGGGGTCTTCTTCTCTTCCTTGACCTCGCAAACAAGAGCTTCGGTCGTCAGCAGGAGAGCTGCGATCGAGGCTGCGTTCTGCAGCGCCGTGCGCGTCACCTTCGTCGGATCGATGACTCCGGCCGCCACGAGGTCTTCGTACGTCTCGGTGTCG
>JBGQNR010000075.1:0-23844 GCA_041501225.1 Acidobacteriota bacterium | reverse complement strand
CCGAATTGAGGCGAAGGTCATGGATGGCGAACTCGAGCGGGACCTTCCTTCTGTCCTTAGGCAGAATCACCAGCTTGGCATCCTGGATGGTCACATCTTTGATGAACACCCAAGTCTGGGACCCGCTGTCCTTCTCCGGCGACGAGTCGGCACTGAGTTTCGGCCGCTCGCCCTTCGGCGGGATGCTGATCTCCATCCCTTCGAGCCAAACCAACTGAACGGTCTTGGGCGTGTCGAAGAGCGTCCCGAGGTCAACCTCAAAACGGAACTTCTTCATGGCGAACATCGGCGGCACATCCCGGCGGCCCTTGTGCCGCAGCGAGATTCCTTCGCCTTCCACGCGTGCCACCGCGCCGCGCCCTTTCGTCAGCAGCAGGCGCAACGGAGAGGTCTTCGGAAGGTGGACGCGAAGTGCGGCCAGTTCGACGTCGCTGTCGAACCGTTTGCGCAGGTATTCGATGGCCTGCCCGCGGATATAGGGTTCAAAACGTCGCGCTAGAATGGATGCAGATACAAGGAGAGCGACGATTCCGAGCATCGTCGCAACCGCGATCCCGATCAGCCATTTCCTCTTCCTGTTCATAGTTTGCATGTGCTCCTGACAGGTCATCTGGAGACCATGTTTTACAAGATAAGTGAAAGCTGGTGGACGAATTTGCGTGACCGTACTTCCACTTTCCCCAGCATCATGATAGAAAGGGCGGAGACAGATGTCTGTTCACTTATGCACACCTTAAGATAGCTTCCAGAAATAAGAGAAGGAAGAAGCAGCAGATAGCCAGGACAGAGGATGGATCCTGGTACGTGAGAGAAAATCACACCCTGTATACGAGAACCTTACCTTCAGAAAAAGGCCTCACAAAATCGCGCCCACCCCCGGTTTAAGAGGTCTGGCGCGATATTATTGAGGATCGCATATTATAGTGACGCTATTCCATGTGCGAATGTGTCGCCCTTTCAGGGCTTTTCCCAGGTCGTCTTGCTGACCCAGGGCTCGCGCCCTGGGCTATCGCTGTGTCGCCCCTTTGCGGCTAGGAAATTGCTTTGTGTCACTATATTTGGCGGTTCTCAATAATATAATAATTCCAAAAATAAGCGTGGTCCGACCCCGCCACCCACACAATAATTGACATTCTTATACACATTGTGTACATTAGGGTGTATGAGAACCAACATTGTACTGAATGATGAATTGATCCGGGAAGCAAGACGCTATTCGAAAGCCAAGACCAAGCGTGCACTCGTGGAAGAGGCCCTGCGCACACTCGTCCGGGTACGATCCGAAGAGCAGCGCCGCGCGACCTATCGAGAACGGTTGCACGCCTTGGAAGGAAAACTGGCCGGTTTGGCCCTCCACGACTCTCCGGCGGATCTGCTGCGCCAGGACCGGGAGGCAAGATGATTCAGCGCGTCCTCGATACGAGCGTGGCCATCTCCTGGTACCTTCCGGAGTCTTTCTCTTCAGCCGCGAAACGGTGGCAGCGCCTGCTTCTCGACGGCAAGGCCGAGCTCTATGTGCCGTCACTTCAGTATTGGGAGTTTGCCAATGTGCTGCGCACATACGTGCGCCGGCACGCGCTGGATGCCGACACTGCGGGCGAGATCTACGCTTTGCACCTGGAGGCTCCAATCATCCTGGCCGAGCCGGACAGGGCTTCCGTGTTGGACGTCGCCCTGAAATACGACGCCACTGTTTACGACGCCGTATATGTGGCACTAAGCGTTGACCACCAAATCCCACTGCTCACGGCCCAGCGCCCAAGTTGCCCCTGGATCAAAAAGCTGGGGAAACTGGCCGATTCCATTTATGGATAAATCTCCTTGGGTAATCCACCGCCTCTGGCGGTGAGACTCGAAAAGGCTCTGCCCTTCCTGCGGCCTTTGAAAGAGAAAAACCGGAAGAAAGATGAACCGCGAAGACCTCAAAGACCACAAAGAAGAAACTCCGGAAAATCACCAGGATGTTGTTTCTTCGAAGTCTTTGGGTCTTTGCGGTTCATCCTGCTTCGCGGCCTTTCTTGACATGACACCGGAGCCTGGCCAAGCCAATGCCTCCCTCAGGGAGGCTTCCTGAGGCCGCCCGTTCTGCGGGTGGTAGCTCAATCTCCAGGAGAGCCTGGCTGTCCTAAAGGAAGACTGCACTAGCGCTTCTTCATCACCTCGCGTACCGCCCGTCCCATCGCCTTCAGATTCGGAACGGTCATCTCCTCGTATTCGCGCGACGCAACGATGCCGCTTGCGCCGGCTTCGTACGCCTTGAGCACGACCTGATACACCGTCTCCGCGTCATCCGGGGCGCCGGGGACGTTGAAGCCGATACCGGGATAGATCTTCGTCTTGCCCTCCGCGCTGGCCACGCTGCGTTTCGTTTCGCGGTACACGTAGCTCGGCCACGTCTCCATCGTCGCCGGCTTGTTCGTCGTCGGCATCAGCGTCTTGTCATAGCCGAACAGATCGTAATGAAGCGCCAGCGCTTCTTCGAGCGTCAGATCTTTCAGGACGCTTTGTTGCACGTTCGAAACCCATGAACGGACGCGCGGCCCGGTCACGGCGTGATAGACCACGACCTTCAGATAGTCGGACCAGGGCGCCATCTCCGCGTAACTCATCGCGGCGCGGGCGATGATGTCCATGCTTGTGGCCCAGTGATCGACGTGCCAGCCCACCGGCGCAGCCGGCTTGATCCGCTTGACCGTGTCGTACATTCCCTTCATCACTTCTTCGCGCGCCAGACGGTACTGATAATCCCAGGCGAGGACTTCCGGGGAGCGCAGCAGGATGCGCAGGAACCCGGCGGCCGCGCCTTCAGCAGGCTTGGCCTGGCCCGCCCGCAGGCCTCGCACGTAGAGCAGCACGTTTTCGAAGCCCTGGCGCGCGCGTTCGGTATCGATGCCGTGAGCCTTGCCGCGTGCGCGGCAGTGTTCGCAGAAGCACGTCGCGCTGTTCTCGTTCCCGTTCTGGATGATGTTCGTTAGGGGACTCGCGCGCTCCGCGCCCCACTGGAACCCGTCCAGCTCGTAGCTGCGAAACAGGTCCTCCGCGGTGGCATTCCAGAAGGCCCTGTATTCGGGATGGTTCCAGCATCCAGTCCCCGTGGGCCGGCCGGAGGTGTTGACCGTCACGACCTTCGAGAAGTTCTCGATGCCGCGTCCTCCGGCTTCCAGGATGCGCGCATAGACCTTCATGCCGCGCTGGCGGAGCGGGCGCAGCATCTCGACGAACAGGTCGCGGTCGTGGTAGTCGTAACTGGCGTCAACCTTCGGATGACGAAGCGAGGTGTCCTTGAAGTACTGATCGTGTTGTTTGACCCAGACGTTCGGCAGATTGCGGCTCCGCTGGTCCTTCGGCGGCATCCCGTGGTCTGTCGCCAGCACGTTCAGCTGCTTTTTGAGGTCGCCGCCGTATGAGTGGCTGTAGACGAAGATCGTGTCGATCGCCGCCGTCTCCTGGATCAGATCCAGCACGTGCTCGACGCCTTCGTCCAGCATCGTATGTGGACCCATCTGCATGCCGGCCAGGTTCCCGGCCGGCGCTCTCAGGGGCGTCGGCGCTGCGCCCGGCTGCGGCTGGGCATTGGCGAGCGTCGGCCAATCCAGGCCCACTCCGGCCGCAGCGAATGCGGCCGCGAGACTCCGGATGAAGTCGCGTCGATCCGCCGGAGATGAAGGGTCGTTCGTGTGATCGTTCATGTGTGCCCTCAGCAGTCAATGGAATAACACGGCCAGCATAAATGATAGGCATTTGCTTGTGAGCTGCTGGGGCGAGGATAGCATGAATTGGCGGGCAGAGTATTCGGAATTCTCCCGGAGTCAGGAGTTGTGCATTACCCTGCACGAGAGTCGAGGTCGTGCCAGCGGGAGTAGGCTTGCAGGAGTTCCTCCGGCAACGCCTCCAGCCGTGCCAGCTGCGCGCGAATGGTTTCGGCCGGCTCCCTGTAAAACTCCGGGTGCGACACCGCGGCGCGCAGCTTGCGCTGCTCCGCCTCGAGCGCCTCGATCCGGGCGGGCAACTGCTCGAGCTCCCGCTCCTCGTTGTAAGACAGCTTCCTGCGGCTTGGCGGCCGCCCGGCCGCGGCCCGGGGCTCGACGCGTTCCCGGCTGATGGCCGGAGCGGGAGCGGGCGCGCGCTGCCGCAGCCAATCCTCGTACCCGCCGACATATTCCCGGACCCGGCCCTCGCCTTCAAACACGAGCGTGCTGGTCACTACATTATCCAGGAATGCGCGGTCGTGCGTGACGAGCAGCAGGGTGCCTGCGAATTCGACCAGCTGTGCCTCGAGCAGTTCGAGCGTTTCAAGGTCGAGGTCGTTCGTTGGCTCGTCGAGCACCAGGACGTTCGCGGGCCGGGTGAACAGGCGGGCCAGCATCAGGCGGTTGCGCTCGCCGCCCGACAGGGCCTTCACGGGCGCCCGCGCGCGCTCCGGCGAGAACAGGAAGTCGCAGAGGTAGCCGTTGACATGGCGGGAGCGGCCGTTGACGGTGACGGTTTCGTTCCCTTCGCCGATCGTGTCGAATACAGTCGCCTCCGGGTCGAGCTGTTCGCGCTGCTGGTCGTAGTAGGCGACCTGGACATTGGCGCCGCGGCGGACGGACCCTTCATCGGGTTCGATCTCGCCGAGCAGCAGCCGCAACAGCGTGGTTTTCCCCGACCCGTTCGGGCCGATGAGCCCGATCCGGTCGCCGCGCATGATCCGGTCGGAGAAGTCGCGGATGACGGTGCGGCCTTCGAAAGATTTACCGAGTTTGCGGGCCTCGAACACCAGCCGTCCGGAAGGGTCCGCAAGTTCCACCTGGATGCGCGCGCTGCCGATCTGGGTGCGGCGTGCGGCCCGCTCTTCGCGCAACGCATGCAGTGCGCGGACGCGCCCCTCGTTGCGGGTCCGCCGGGCCTTGATCCCCTGGCGCACCCAGGATTCCTCCCCCGCAAGCTTCTTGTCGAACTTCTCCTGCTGCAGTGCCTCGTTGGCCAGCCACTCTTCTTTTTTGAGCAGGAACTCCGAGTAGTTGCCGGGCCAGGATGTGAGCCTGCCGCGGTCAAGTTCCACGATGCGGGTGGCGAGGCGCTGGAGAAAGGCGCGGTCGTGGGTCACGAAGACGACGGCGCCCGGGAATTCGGCGATGAACGATTCGAGCCAGGTGATGGCGTCGATGTCGAGATGGTTGGTGGGCTCGTCGAGCAGCAGCAGGTCGGGCTCGCCGACTAGTGCCCGGGCGAGCAGGGTGCGCCTTCGCCAGCCGCCCGAAAGTGTGTCCACGACGGCCTCGGAAGGCAATCCCAGGCGCGCCAGGACCATTTCGACGCGCTGCTCGAGGCGCCAGCCGTCCCGTTCTTCCAGTTCGTGCTGCAGGCGCCCAAGCTTCTCGAGGAGCGCCGGGGAGCCGTGTTCGGCGACTTCGACTGCGGTGTGATGGTACGAGGTCACGAGGTCGCTGAGGCCGCCGAGCCCCTCGGCGACAACGTCGAAGACCGGGCGGTCCGCCAACAGTGGCACATCCTGGACCAGCCGCGAGATGCGCAGACCGGATTGCCTCCAGATCGACCCCGCGTCGGGCGGGCGTTCGCCGCTGATGATCTGCAGCAGCGTCGATTTACCGGTGCCGTTGCGGCCGATCAGGGACACGCACTCGCGGGATTCGATCTGCAGCGACACCTCATTCAGGAGCGGCGCGTGGCCGAATGCGAGCGACACGTGATCAAGCGTTGCCAGCGGCATGCCATTAAGCTACCACATATTCTGAAGTGCGGCGACTCGACGCCGCTTCCAGGACTTGCTGAAACCCCGACAGAACTTCCTGGGCGGGCTCACAGGAAAATCAGGCTGCAATTTTGTTCCATGCCCCGGTACGAGCTTGTTTCCGGATCCCGCTGCTATGAGAACCGGACACAGTAAGTAACGACGAGATCATGCGTTTCGTGATGGCTAAGTTATTGATTCTATTCGTGCCGAAGGAGGGGGTCGATCCCTCATGACCGCAAAGGGTCGGCTGGGGCCTTTCTTTTACCGCCTCTGGAAGATATGAATAACGCAGCTGAAGAAAATCAACACCTGCCAGGGGAATGTATGAAAATAAATAGGCTACTGCAGAAAAACATCACATTGGCCGGTTAAGAAGCGTCCCATTATTTCCATCAGGCCGTCGTCGCACCGCCAGTATCGGATCGAGAAGTCGGCGGCGCAGACGGAGACCTGAGCGTAAGCAGTTGCGGGATTAAATCGTTTCCCTTCGGTATCAGGGGTAACGTGGGCGTTACCCTCGATCATCTTCTCATTTTCCAGGATCTCGAACATCGCCGCCTCGATTTCCGGATCCTGGGAGATTTCCTGAAGCGTCTCCCCGACAATTTTAGGACGCAGCGCAGCGGCTTTGGCGAATTCGATGGCCGCTTCACGTTCGGCAGTGCTGGTAATGATGCTGAGGAGAATTCCTTGCAGAACTTCCATAGGCAACACCTCGTTTGAATGTGAGTTTCGCAAATCGACGTATATTTCAGATAGGCATTTGTATCGCGGCTGAGCCGGCATATGCAATCTTATTGGACGCCCCGGTTTGCGGGGCGTCCTAGCCGCAATTTAAAACAAAAGATCAACGCAGAGGCCGCAGAGACCCAATACAAAAACGACTTAAAACAAAGGTATTCTCTGCGGCTTCTGCATCAGCCTCTGCGGCCCCTGCGTTAAGCTTTTGGCTTTCGTGCTCTAACAGCAAGGATTTAACTGTAGGTATCAGTACGAAACTGATTTCATGTAGTTGGTGGGTTGCGTGGTCTGGTGAATCTTCGGGGTAGGATCGCATGCAAGGGGGGGCCGTTGTCGGCCCCCCGTTGCGGAAAAGATGGTTGTTTCTAGAAGCGGACTACAAGACCGAATTGCAGCCGCCGCGGATTGCCTGTCTGGCCGGTAACCACCCCGAATGAAGCCGTGCTGTCGATGTTCAAGGTGGGGTTAGACGGCTGGTAGTGGTTCAAGACATTAGTGAACTGGAACATTAAGGTTGCGCCGACCTTTTCTGTGGCATGAATGCTTTTCGAAAGACTCATGTCGAGGTTCCAGGTCCCGAAACCGCGGACGACGCCGGCGCCCCCTCCGATGTGGTCGATGCCGAGGATCAGGCGTCGGAACTGGGCGGCAACAGCGTTCGGATCTTCGAACATGTTGATGCCCGAACCGCCCCTGTCCGCGTTGCCGTTGAGGCCCGCGCCACTTGGGACGACGACGTTATAGTGCGCGGAGTTGCCGCCGGTGAACGGCACAAGCAGCACTGCGCCTTCTTGGTTGGAGCTGCCGCTGCTGGAGTAGATCTCACCGAAGGCCCCCGAGTTGCCCGAGGATGTGGTCACTCTCAGCGGCACGCCGGTTTGAGCGGTGAAGAGCGGAGCGATAGCCCATCCACCCAGCAACCGGCCCAGGACCCCCTTCTGGCTCTTGTAGAACTCGGACTGGTAGGTCATCGCAAGGTTGTAGATGAACTTGATGTCATAAAGCTGCGGTCCGTAGTTGGCGTGGAAGTCCCATGCATCGAGGACCGTATTCTGCGTGGCCGACTGGGCCGCGAATCCGGTACCAAATGCCCGGCCCCAGGTGAAATTGGATCGGGCTCCCAATCCGTGCCAGTCGCGCGCGGTAAATGAGATATAGCCGGCGTTGTAGTTCCCGAATCCAAGGCTGGTGTACTGAATCAGCGATGTGACCTGGGCGGGATTGGAGCTGGGCTGGGTGCGGCCCAGCTTCCACGACGCATCTCTTCCGAGAGCGCTCCAGAAGTCGTACACGCGAGTCCCCTTGATGTTGGTGCTCTGTTTTGACGCCACGGCGGCCGTGCAACTGGCAAACGCGGCGCAGTATGCCGAGGTCGGCCCACCCATCGCGGCTTCGAACCAGGGCTGCACAGCGGGCGTCTGGCCGGAGCTGACAGCGGTGTACAGGTTTGCCCAGGCGTTGTCGAAGCGTTGACCGCTCAAGGTGATCATGTACGGCACAGCATCCAGGTTGACAGGCATGAACTCGTTTTTGATCTTCCTCCCGATGTATCCGAACTCCAGGTTGAACTTCTTCAAAAATGCTCGCTGAATCGAGATGGTGAACTGATCGGAGCGGTTGGGCTTGAAGTCCTGATCGATCCCCGCGCCGTCACCAGCTGCGGGATTGGCACCGGTGCCGGGGAAATAAGGCTGGGGCAGAACCGCTGTGAGTGTCGGCATCGGGGCGATCAGGCCATCCGTCCCGATCCGGAACGCGGTGGTGGGATCCACGCCGTTATTCCCCAGACATCCTCCGGTCTTGCTGGCGCCGACGCACGAGATGGGCTGGCCCGCGCCGGTGTTGTTCACCAGAGACATGACCTGCTTCACGCCGTTCAGCCGGCCATAGATCCGGCTGTAGCCGCCGCGAAGCACCGTCTCGCCATTACCGAAAATCTTGCCCAGGATTCCGCCGGTGAAAGCCGGATTCCATGCGAGGGCGATCCGGGGGCTGAGCCCGCCAAAGAAGTCTTTGTAGGGGTACTTCAGGCCCCCCCCCGCGACGTTTCTGACCAGCGTCATCCCTATGGTTGGATTGTAGACCAGCCCGGCGAGAGCTGCATTTTGCTTGTTTTTGAGGTATTCCGGGACGCTGACCGGCAGGTTCGACGGATCCACGGTGATCACTTGCTTCCCATTGATCTCATAGGGCGGCCTTTCCAGCATGTATCCAAGGCCATAGGTCATCGTGAGTTTCGGCCGCAAGTGCCAGGTGTCGGTAAAATACGCGTTGTAATAGTGGATGAGCGCCTGAGGGAACATCGGCGTCCCCATCGGGTTCAGAGTGAGGTCCGGCAACTTGCGCGTAAAGAGAGCCTGAGGTTGATTT
Organism: Acidobacteriota bacterium; assembly: GCA_041501225.1. Classification (GTDB taxonomy): domain Bacteria; phylum Acidobacteriota; class UBA6911; order UBA6911; family UBA6911; genus JAFNAG01. The sequence continues at coordinate 14,996 of JBGQNR010000075.1, read as the reverse complement.
ACCATGCCCAGCACCTCTGAATAGAGATGGTTCCAAGCCGTAGTCGATGTGCTGGGAATGCTGGTGGGCTGATAAGCCGAACCGATCGCGATGCCGGTGTCATAGACCTGGTAGACCAGACCCGACAAGATGCCGGCACCGTTGTCGGTGCGGTACATCTGGTCGAAGTTGCGCTGCCAGCTGCCACCGAACTGAAACAGATGATCGCCCTTAAGGTAGCTGATGTCATCCTTAAGCTGCTTGTCCTGGCCGTTCCACTCACGGGCGCGCACGCTCTGGTTGTTCACGTTGTACGGGATCAGCGCGGCAGCGGTTTCACCACCGATCTCGATCGCGCCGCCGAGGCCGGGGAGCTGCGGCGGAACCATGGCCGAACCATACGCCCACAGGTTGCGGACGTAGCTGAGGCGCAGGTCGTTGGTCAGATGGTTCGTGATCGTCGTCGTAACCCCGCCCACCAAACTCCACGGCTGGTTAGGCGTCGTATACACGGAGCACGCTTTTCCGAATGTGCAGCCCGGCAGCACTCCGCCGATATCAACCTGGCCCGTGCCATTTGCTACCTCCTTATAGTAGCGGTAGGAGGCCATGAAGTGCCAATTAGCGCCGAAGTCATGATCGATCCTGCCCACGAAGGTATTGGTACGATCCGGCGTACTGATTATCGAAGAAAACCCCTGAGTGTTGTAAGTGTCTCCGGATACCGGGTCGTTCGGCAAGGGCATGTATTTCGCCCAGAGCTGGTTCACGATGGGGTTCAGCCCGATCCCGCGCGGATCGCAGGGAGTGCTGTTCGGTCCGCACGTCGCCGGCTGGTAGGTGACCCCGTTCACTGTGACGGGGCCAGGGTTGAGGTTGTATGCCGCGTACTTGCCGCTTTTGTCCGGGACCTGGATAACTCCCGCACGCATCAGAGCCGTAGGCACGGTTGCCGTAAACGTGCTGTTGTTCGGGTAGCGGTACCCCTCGTAGTTGCCGAATAGGTACCATTTCCCGCCCAGAAAGTCCTTGGGCAATACCGGTCCGCCCAGCGACGCGCCAAACCGGTTGTAGTGGCTCGAAGGTCGCGGCATCCCCCTGCGGTTGTTTGCCCACGTGTTGGCGCCGCCGACCCTGCTGCCGAAGTAGTATTCGTAGATCGAGCCGTGTATCGTGTTGGTTCCGCGCTTCGTGACCATCTGGATCTGGCTGCCGGCAGAGTTGGCGAAGTCGGCCGTCTGGTTGCTGGTCGACATCTTGAATTCCTCGATGCTCTCGACGGGAGTCGGTATCACGCCCGTGGCGACGCTGAGGCCGGGCATCGCGTTGTAGCTCAGATTGCCGGAGTTGTCGTCGGTGACGTTGGCCCCGTCAATCGAGTAAGTGTTCTGGTCCGTCTGCGTTCCGGCTACCTGGCCGGACGGCGTCACGCCCACGTTGAGCGTCTGCAGCGCGTAGGCGTCGCGAGAGAGGTTCGGCAGCAGCGTCAGAAAGGAGCCGGCGATCGTCGATCCTACTGTTGCGGACGTGGTCTGCAACTCGGCTCCCGCCGCTGCCGTGACTTCAATCGTCTGCGAAATGGCGCCGACCTTCAGCTCGACGTTGATGGTTAACTCCTGGCCGACCGTTACTTTCTGTGCCGCTACCTTGGCCGTCGTGAAACCGGTCAGGCTGACCGAGATGTCGTAGGTTCCAGGCGGGACATTGACGAAGGTGTACCGCCCCGCTTCGTTGGTGATGACTGTTCGCGTGCCATTCGTTGAGACGTCAACCAGGCGCACTTCCGCGCCCGGCACGATAGCCTTCTTTTGGTCCGTGACCAGGCCGGAGACGCTGCTCGACGAGGTTTGTGCCCAGGCCGGCGACGCGCCGAGGTTCAGCAGCATCCCCAGGCAAACGGCCACCAACCCGAAGACAAATGAATACGCACAAAAATGAGCAAGTCTGCAATTCTGATTCATATGCCTATCCCCTCATTATCTCAAAATCAAAAGTCAACGATTATTCCCCCTCAACATATTCACGCCAGGGCGACGTTTTAGCTCCTTCAGCCTCGAATGCCGGGATGGATTCGGCTTTCATACCCATGAACTCCATTCGAGCTAAGAGTCTCCATTTTGGAATTCCGGTTTTGGCAGGTCAGCAGCTCAGAGTCCAATGTTCGAACCCGGCGATTAATCATTTTGGCACCGGTTCCCAGACGTTCTGAAACAGTTATCCGGATCGAAGCCGCATGATTTTGCCTGCATGACTTTCCGAGTACTCAGAAAGATAATGACCCCTGCGAGTTCGAGAGCCATTCGTTATCCTGATTCCAAACCTTGGAGATCTTTAATGATGTGCACTCTATTTCGCCCCCGGCGGTTTTGTCAAGGTCAATAGCTGCCACCTTCGGGGAAAAATCAGCCGGAACTTTGACCAGCGAGTATCCCCTTGGTCGCCAGGGGCAAGGAGGAGAGGGCAGAGGAATGGAACTGCGATGCAGGATAGAATTATCGCAGGAGTGGTGATAAGGGTCTGTCACAGAATAACAGGTCGACTTTGGCGCGAGCGCCGGGCTTGCAGATGCAGGGCGCCGCGCCCCTTCGGGCCTGGGGGCCTGCAGCAAAGTGCACCACTTATTTCGTGACAGGCCCTTAGTGCCGAAGCAGAGATTCCGCTACTTGTTCCTAATTGGATCCAGGTGGCGTGCAATCAGGGCATCGTCAAGCCTTTTCAGATCCGCCGTGAGAACCTGGTCCAATTGCGTCACGATCTCAGCCAGATGCGCGGAGAGCTCTTGGAACACTGCATAATCCTGGTCCGTGGGACGCGAATCGCCCGTTTCCACCCAGGTTTCGAGCACAGCGAGCTGGTTGTTCAGCTTGATGGGATAGTTCAGCGTATCGCGCGGGCTGCGGTTTCGTACCTGGTAGATCTCCTCTTCTATCTGACTGAGTTTCGTTTTCAAGGCTTCCGCGGCGCCCGCAAGACCCACCTCCTTAATGGATGCGGCCCGCTTCTCCAGCTGATCCTTGATGTCACGGATCCGGATAACCGCTTCATGAGCCTGGCTCGTCTTGTCACGAATTTGGATTGCCAGTTTGAACTGCGCGTCGAGATCGCCGTCCGTCACATTCGTGATCCGGGGATCGCGCCGGATTACAAGAGATCTGGCCAGCGTCTGTCCGTTTGAGGTCAAACGCACTAGATACTCGCCCGGCGGCGCCATCGGACCTACCCCTGGGCTCGCGCCCCGAAACACGATGCCCGGAAAAACCGTCGCGCCGGGGTAACGCAGGTCCCAAATGAAGCGATTCATTCCCGGTTTTGTCCCGGGCGTCCTCGCCTGCAATGCGGGAGAGCCTTCCGTTTCGTCTCCTGCCGCGCTTCGCGATCTTCCGGATCCTCCGGCGCCTTCGAACGCGCGGATCAGATTTTCCTTGGCGTCGAGAATCTCGATCTTGACCTGGTCAACCCCGCGTCCCAGATAGTAATCGATAACGGCCTGATTCGCAGACCGGATCGCCGGGCGCGGCTCAAACAAGTAAGCGGACAATCCCACAACCTGGGGCGTGAGCTGCCGCAGTGCCGCGATGTCGTCGAGAACATAGAAGGACCGGCCGTGCGTGGCAATGACCAGATCGTTCTCCTCGACCACGAGATCAGAAACCTGAACATCCGGCAGATTCAACGACAAGGACTGCCACTCCCCGCCATCGTTGAACGATATGTACACGCCATGCTCCGTTCCGGCGTAAAGCAGCCCGGCGCGGTGAACATCTTCGCGAACCGCGTGGACAAAGTCGTCGTTCGGAATACCGGCGACGATCTTCGACCAGGTCTTGCCGTAATCTTTCGTCTTGAAGATATACGGCGCCCGGTCATCGAGTTGGTACCGCTTTGCGGCCACGCAGGCGCCGCCCGCCTCGTGCGGAGACGCATCAATCAGGCTGACCCGGCTGAACTCCGGAAGGCCGGGCGGCGTGACATTCTGCCAGGTCTTGCCGCCGTCGCGGGTAACGTGCACGAGGCCGTCGTCCGATCCGGTCCAGATGGTGTTGATGTCGTGATGCGACGGAGCGATCGTGTAGATCGTCCCGTAGATCTCCGGTCCATTTTGATCCTTCGTGATCGGGCCGCCGGAATCACCGAGCGTCTTCGGGTCACCGCGGGTAAGATCAGGGCTGATGCATTGCCAGGTCTGCCCCTCGTTCGCCGTTTTCCAAAGGCGCTGTGAAGAGCTGTACAGCGCGTTCGCATCGAGCGGAGAAAACACGATTGGGAAGGTCCACTGCAATCGCTCCTTCAGGGCGGTCGCCGGCATTCCGGAAAAAAACATCGGGTAGAAGTTCACGACCCGGGACTCGCCGGTCCGGCGGTCGTAGCGTGTGATCACGCCCGCCTGGTCGCCCGCGTAGAAGATGTTCGGATCCGTGGGATGCGGAGCGACGTAGCCGGCCTCGCCTCCGCCGGCGGTGTAGAGCCAATCGCCGCCCGGCGCGACAGGATCCCGCATATTCAGGGCCCGGCCGCTGGGCACGCATGCCGTGCCGCTGTCCTGCTGGGCGCCGCACACGTGATATGGGAAGTCTCTTGTTGTCGCGACATGGTACATCTGGGCCGTCGGATAGCGCTCCGGCGTCCAGGTTTTGCCACCATCGGTCGACACGCTGCCGCCCCCATCGTCGCTGCTGATCATGCGCAGCGGGTCATTGGGCGCAATCCAGAGATCGTGGTGATCGGCATGCGGAGATCGCAGAGTCTCGAGCGTTTTGCCGCCGTCCCTCGACCGGTAGAATTCCACGTTAAGAACATAGACCACGTCTCGATTTTTCGGATCGGCGCATATTCGCGTGAAATAGAATGCACGCTGGCGGATGCTTCGGTCGTCATTGACCCGTGTCCACGTGGCGCCGGCGTCGTTGGACTGGAAAAGGCCTCCATCCTCCGCTTCTATGAGGGCATAGACGCGGTTTGAACCGGCGCCGGAAACGCTCGCGCCAATCTTGCCGATGATGCCCTTCGGTAGCCCCGGATTTCGAGTGATCTCCGTCCACGTGTCGCCGCCGTCGGTGGATTTGAACATCCCGCTCCCAGGCCCGCCGCTCGACAGCAGCCACGGAGTGCGATAGACGTCCCAGATCGCAGCGAAAAGCACCCGAGGGTTATTCGGATCCATGCACAGATCGATCGCTCCCGAATGATCGTTGCGGTACAGCACTCGCTTCCATGTAGCACCTCCGTCGGTGGATCGGAACACCCCGCGCTCTTCATTGCGGCCATATGGGTGTCCCAGCGCCGCGACATATACGATGTCCGGACTTGCCGGGTGCACCAGAATTCGGGCGATGGCTCGGCTGTCCTTCAGGCCAATCTGCCTCCAGGTCTTGCCGCCATCGGCCGTTTTATACACACCATCGCCTTCCAGGATGTTGCCCCGCAACTCTGTCTCGCCCATCCCGATGTAGACGACGTCAGGATTCGACTCCGACACCGCCACGGCCCCGACGGACGAACTGTGGATTTGGCCGTCAGTGACCGGAAGCCATGAGGTACCTCCATTGGTCGTCTTCCAGAGCCCGCCGCCGGTCGCCCCGAAATAATACTCAAGCGGCCGGCGGGCGCTTCCCGCGGCCGCCTGCGAACGCCCGCCGCGGTTTGGGCCGATATTGCGCCAATGGAGCGCGCCCAATTCGTAGGATTCGGCGCGAACCAGGCCGGCGCCTAGAAGCAGCGTGGCCGCCACATAGAAAGTTGCAAAAGGCGGGTGATAAAGAGTAATCTTCTTTTGCATCGATGCCCCCAATCAAAAGCGGCCGTGAATTATGTTTCGTGCTGATGCTGATTCACCGCGGCGGGCCGCACGGCCGGCGTGACTGATATCTATAGGACTTTCTGTCCGCCGATGTCAATGGAGGGCCGCCGCAGGACGATCGCGCCCTGGCCCGCAACTCGCTCGATTTCGAAGTCATGTGCGAGGCCCTGGACATCGGCCCGGTCACTTTCCCCCCCAAGAGGCCTGAAGAAACAGAGAACGATCGGACTCGGCCGCTGCATCGAAGCGAAACGTCTGCTGAGGAAGCTCGGGAAGCTATGATTGATTTCCAGATTGTTTGCATGAGTCACAAGAGGGCGGAGAGAATGCCGCATCTCCTGAAGCTGATTCCGTCCATCAAGATCGTTGTGGCCGATGGCGAGGCCGACACTTACCTTGCGACGGGAGTCCGCAAGGATCAACTGCTGACCCATCCGAACCTAGTGGGCTTCGGCAGAATCCGGGAAACCGGGGACGCTCACCAATTTTGCGTTTGCCAATCGACTACATAAACCGCAAAATTGGTGAGCGTCCCCAATTTCCGCAGCGACACCTCATCCAGGAGCGGCGCGTGGCCGAATGCGAGCGACACGCGATCCAGTGTCGCCAACGGCATGCCATTAAGCTACCACATATTCTGAAGTGCGGCGACTCGACGCCGATCAGCTTCCAGGACTTGCTGAATCCCCGACAGGACTTCCCGGGCGGGCTCATCGGAAAATCAAGCTGCAATTTTGTCTCATACCCCGGTACGAGCTTGTTTCCGGATCTCGCCGCTATGAGAACCGGACGCATGAAGTAACGACGAGATCATGCGTTTCGTGATGGTTAAATTATTGATTCTATGGGTGCCGAAGGAGGGGGTCGATCCCTCATGACCGCAAAGGGTCGCGAGATTTTGAGCCCTCAAATACACTCCGTAAACCATTCACATATCAGGAGAAGCCGCGTCCCTCGCGGGCGAGAGGTCGGACTGAGTTGGTTGCGCTTGGTTACGCTCAAGTTGTCGCGGAACAGTTTTGGGCACAACCTGAGCATCCCTTCAATCCCGGCGGCGGGGCAGGAACCAAGAGCTTAGCCAGTGGCTCCGGGTTTTCCGATAACACCCACAAATTCAGCAATCACTCTCACTTCGTCCTCGTCATGAGGTGTAAGGATGATCGGAGCGTAATTGTGGTTCAGAGGCTTAAGCGTGACGCGGGTGTGGTGCCAAGTGCCATCCGGAGCAGTGGCCTTTTCGCTGCTGTAGACCTTAAGTGTATAGTGGCCGCTGGTATGCGGATCATCGATGCCCGAATGCCAAACCAATAGCTTCCGGCCTTGCCGGGTGCCGGCGCGTGGGGTGCGAAACAGGCAGTAGGAGCCGCTCTGAATCTCCGGTTCCATTGAGTCTCCCTGTATTTGCGCGACGAACATCCCTGGTTCAAATCGCGTCGTTGTTGCAAACGTGACCCATTCCGTGTTTTCGTCAAACTCTAACCTGGTTTGCTCCGCGCTCCATTTGCCGGCTGCGGCGCGAAGCGTGCTGAGCGGAATGCATGTGCGGTAGCGCTCCTCTAGATGCGGCTGAACCTTCCGGAAGGGCAGAATCTCTGCACCCGTTTCTCGTGTCTCAAGTTCTGCATCCATCGGCGTCCCATGGGCGGGACCTTCGCGGCCCAGCAAAAACCAGCGTTCTAGTACCTCCTCTAGATTGGCTCGCATCCGTGCATCACTTGTTCGGCTCGCGGCTAGTTCCTGGTAGCGAGCGCGGACCTTTTCTAAGCGAGCATTGAGACGTTCCAACAGCTTTTGGCAGGATTCCGGGTTTGCGGGTAATCTCAATTCGCCGGTGATACCCAGATTCGCCAAGAAAACAGCCAGCTCAGCCTGCTCGCGAGAACGGTAATCCCTGTATATCTTTCGCGTTTTTCCGAAGTAAACCGTACTGGGCGCGAACATCAGGTCGTTTGAGAGGCACGCGGGCCGGTCTTCCAAAAGAGTCGCTGTGGAGTCGGACTCCGGCTGTTTCCCGATCCACTCAGCCATGGGCATTACGTCTTCAAGCTCGGCTGCGTCCCAAATGTCCGCTGCAAGATCGTGAACGCTGAATCGCCCACGGTCCGACTTGGCCCGCTGCTCCATCTTATCTATCTCGACTACTCGAATGTCGCGGAAATGACGGGCGGTTGCTTCGTACAGCCGGTCGATTAGCTTTTCTCGTTCTTTCGGGTCGGATACTCCCAGCATTTCAAAGACAGCATCATCCAAGCGGCGGCGGTCGGACTGCTGTAACTCGTTGGACAGCGCCAACGGGCCGGCCGCAATCCGCCGAGCGCGCTCTGGGGTATGGCAGTCCATCAGTTGTTCCTCGACAAGCCTGCCCACGTCACGCTGGCACAACAGATCCAAAGCCTCGGACAGCCGCTTGGCCACTCTAGGTGATACGCCACGAGGATCTGGGACCTCCAGGAGGTTAACATCCACCACTTCGGTTTTGAGGTTACCTTCGGTCCCGGCAAAACGACCATAGAATGTCTTAAACAGCCCGATGATCGTAGAATTTAGGATCGCGACAAGAGACTTTTCTTCTGAATCGGTCAGCTCGTCTGACTCAACGTCATACAAGTTGCAATTGCAGATTACCCGTTCTGGATTTGCAGGTACGATATGTCGGTATTGCTGAGCCTTCGCCCAGAATGCAAACCCAGGCTTTACTAGCCCGGTCAGGTCATACCACGGGTCTCGCGCTTTACATGTAGGCCGCTCCGGCACAGGCTTCCCTTTAGATTTTTCGGATGCAAACGAAGCGGTGCTGCCATATCTTAGATAGTGCCATACCCACGGTGCTTTCGCCTTCAGGTCCTTCAGCTCTTCATTGACCAGAAGGACAATTCGATCCACATCAGTCGCGCGGACACAGGGCCGGTCTACTTTCATCAAGCTATGAACTTCGGGTGCCAGGTATTCGGCCTCGATTGGGTGAACGCTGCCATCACCGGCTTCGATGATCTTTAGCTTCCCAGATTCGACATCATTCCTGGGTGCGCCACCTGCGTGCTGTCGGAAGGCGCGATCAGTCCGATGCTGTCCCAACATTTTGGCTGTGATATCCTTTGGCATAAAGAAGGCATCGCAACCACTTTTTACACCAAATCGAATGTCGGCTATTTCACCCAAGGCAACGAACCGGCTAGCGAATCTTCGCATGATGTCGAAGTAGAGGTTGGGGGCTCGAACGTATCGCCCCCATTTGCCTGCACGGTAATTGTCCAGTATCCCTTCCAGAGATCCTTTGGATTTCGATTCCGCTTCGCCTTCGTCCTCTCTGTCTTCGGCGGATTCGTCCTCTGATTCCGTCGCTTGGGCATTACCCAAGATCATTCCGGCACGCACCCCATCATTCCAAAGCTCCTGTTGCGTCTTTACGATGATTCGCCAATGCTCGCCTTGGCAATCTACATCCGCGCTCAAGATACGGTCGCGGAGGTTTTCAAAAGCTGTCTGCCGGGCTTCCTCATTTTCCGGTGTGGGCGGAACGCCAATCATTTCGGATAGCTTGGAGCTGATTCGAACGAAGCGGACACGGTTAGTCATACGCTGCGTTTCGTCATCGCAACGTTGCAGGATCGTAACGCATGTCTTTACACGGGCATCCTCAAACCACGATTCGGCTGCGCTCTCCAGGATGGCGAGAATTCGGAAGTGGCGCAGTATCCATCCCTGGAGGGCAAAGCCGTACTCGACATCCAACCATGACGAGCTTGTTAGAAAGCCAAAATAGCCGTCGGTCTTCAGCAGTCGCGCAACCGCGGGCCAGAAATAGCAGTGTAAATCGCTTCGCCCGGTTAGCCGCAAGCCTGGCCACGCGACTGCCCCAATCTGACCAAAGCGCTTCTTGTCATCCTTCTCTACTTTTTCTTGACGGACATATGGCGGGTTGCCAACGACCGCGTCTAATGGCGGCAAAGCAATGGCCTGCCGTCCGCCGGCATTGTCGGGCACATAACAAAATGGTTGCGACGGGACATAGTCAAAAAAGTTGCGGCGAGCGACGCGCGGATAATTCGCCTCATCGTTGATTTCCCGCGCGGCCAAGTTCAGCGTTGCCAGGTGCGCGGGATACATGGATATGTCGCAGCCAAAGAGCTCAGCAATCAAATCCAGGTGGGTTCGCAATCCAAGGTGCTGCTTGCGATAATATGCGCGGACGAGAAAGCTACCCGATCCGCAGGCCGGATCGAGAACGGCGGCGGCGGCGCTTCGGATACAAAAGGCGTTGATAAGATCTACGACATCATCTCCGGTAAAATGTTGGCCGTAGCGATGGCGCTCATCTGGGCCAATGAGCTTTTGAAAGATGCGCCCCACCACATCAGAAGGAACGTCGCGGAAATCAACGGATTCGATGCCCCGCAGCAAGCCTCGCCAGGCATCTAAGGCATTCTCCGCCCGAAAGACCAACTCCGTAGCCCAGTCCTTCGCATCGGGCATCAGTAGTGGCTCATAATCGCCGCTACGATCCACCGCGCGCTGAAAGAAGCGGTTGAAAACCGTCATTGCCTCACTGGCCTTCTTCACCGAAGAGCGAAGCTCCAAGCGGGGCAGGTCGGAGAATCGAGCGCGCAGGGCTTTGTAAAAGATTAGGCGGTTGGCCCACACATATGCGAGGGTCTTGGCCATGTTGTCCAGGGCTTTTGCCCATTCTTCTTCGGGGCTGCGAACAAAGGTCCAGTCCTGCTCCGTCATCCATTCCTGGATGCGCAGGTCAAAAGTTCTATTGCGTTTCGCCTGTTCAAGAATGTGCGTGCTGCAAAGTCTGACGGGCCAATCCAGGTGGCTTTCCAATGATCGGATGAATATGTCATCAGGTGGCATCGACCAGTCGCTGCGACGACCGGATATGATGTCAGCCAAGTCACGCAGAAGTTCTGGCAGAAAATGGGATTTGATGAAATCGAGGTTGGTTTCGCGTGCAACATCTTCGGGGTTTGATAAATTCCGCTGCAATCGCCACTCGCGGATGCGGCGATCCTGAAGCGGCCGGTCCCATAGGCTGTTATCCCAAAGGACAAAGGCATTGACGTTCCATGTGAAAAAATATTGGACGCCGGCATCATTGGCCTTTTGCGCAGCATCCTGGCAGAGTTTTCCATCGTAAGGCGAACGGCCTTCGGGTGTCCCCGGCAGCTTTACTTCGCCGCACAGAACGAGCCTCCCTTGGGCGTCATAGAAGCGGAGATCCTTGCGTTTGCGGCGGCTCGCACCGGTTCCGTAGCCCTCAACTCGTGCTTCGTGGAATGGGAATATGCCCGGATTCCGGCTTACCTCGACATTCACCGAGGAAGCGATTTGAGCGCAAAAGTCAACTTCGTGAATCGCCGGTTTATCAGAAGCCACGAACACACCTTTCTCTGCCGCAATGATGCACCTCGCCCTCCAAAACTGGAAAGACGCGCCAAGGCCCCTACCGTCGACATATAGCATTCCAGCGCGTTTGCGGCCAAGTCTCGCACTGCCGGGCAGCTGACCGATTCTAATGGAGTTGGGGTTTTCAAGCAATCAAACCCTGTCGAAAGGACACAGGACTGGAGGACCTGCGACCCTTTGTGAAAGGTCCGTTTTGCACACAGGCTGGGGCCAGCTGTGTTCACACTGTGACCGGCCCTTCACCCAATTGATGATTTGCCGCAGGGCCAACTACGGCGGCTCTTTCTGGCCTCTCCCGATTCACAAGTCGCGCGGAAGGAGCTCAGGGCCATTCGAGGCTGGCTTCATGGCAGCGATGCAACAAAGAAGCGGGAGATGGGTTCGTTGAATAATCCTCAGGGAGGAGCCGAGGCATCCGTGCCACAATATTACTCTGTCCCACCGCACCTCCTAGGCTCGATGGGTTCCCAACTTTTATTAAATAATATTCAGCAAGCCCGAGCCGACCCTTCGTGTCAAAATCAGGCACCCACTCGAATCTCGAGCAGCTCACACAACGCGACCCGCACCCAATCGCGGATCCTGAGAATCTCGTTCCGGTCGGTAGGCGTGTGGGTTGAGACACTGGAACGGGAATATACACTCCTGACGAATGTTCCAACGATCTCGTCTACAGCTTGGGTCGCATTCTCAGGACTCTGCATAGCAGTTTTCGTTATTCCACGCTTTCCCAGGGTGTACCGCACCTTCTGCTTCATTGTGGGTGCGGCGGCCCCCACCTCCAATTTGAATCCAGGCTGGGCCAGCACGTCGTTGTCCGGCGCCAAATGATCAAGCGTCTCTCTGAGACTTTCGCGGAGATCCGTAGCAGGACCCCGCCATGAGAGACGGTCTGTAGTTCGGAGGTCATTGACAGCTTGTTCATAGGATCGCGCAGCAGAAGGTAGTAACCTTGATAGGGTTTCAATAATTAATCGATCTGCAGGTTCGAGTTCCGTCCTCGATGAGCGTGTCCCGGTCATCAAGGCTAGTTTTTCCAACGCGAGGAGATCGTTTTCAAGAGATTTGATCCGTTTCCGGTAGGTCGGAACTATGCTGCTCTTCCGTGCGATGTCCAGTAAATCCTGCATGTCCGCGTCAAGATGAGAGACCTGTTCATTCGTTAACCCGCCGATCAGGAGCTGCTCGCGTGCCTCTCTGAAGTAGGCGTCGACGATATCGCGAGCCTCTTGCGTAATGGGCCTTTGGGCAACCTGTTTCGATTTGATGGCCCGAACTGCCTTGTCGAGCCGACGCACACGTCCCGTGAGATCGCGCACAATATCAAGCATCGGCAGTGCCTACTTCTTCGTTTTGGGCAGGCTGTGAACAACAAGGTTGTGGCCCACTGGATTCAGTTTGTACTTCCCGCGGCCAGCAGAATCGAAGTAACCCGAAGCTCGTGCGTCAACGAGGACCTGAGCTAGATATTTGGGCAGACGATAGCCAGCTTGCTTGAAGTACCTCTCCATGTCCTTCGAGGAAACCTCCTTCTTGCGTTCGGCTAGTGGCGCTAGCGAGTCGAGATAGTAGGCAACGAGGCAAGCCATCTCAGTTGACGATGTTGGCTGTTTCCGTTCCTTTAGAGATCGGATATCCTCGCTCTGAGAAGATGAAGGAGGAGAACCACCAACATTCTCGGGAGGCAAGGCAGAGCTCGAGTTTGACGCTGACATAGAAGGCCCGGGGACAGGGACGGCGATTCCCAGATGTTCGCAAGCCGCGCGAACGGCCGTTGGACGGGCAAAGTCATCCAGCGATTCAAGAGCAGCTACGATTTCGTCGATAGCATTTCCAAGTGTCTTCTTCCCGCTTCCGTTCATATATTTGCGCCTCTGAAATTTCGTTAAGGCAAAACTGAATCTGCCATGGGCATAACTTAAGATACAAAGGCATGACGAAAACTGATCCGCTACTGGATTCCGTGATATACCCCAACTTTCAGCCATGGTTCTTTGGCGGATGCTATTGATCTAAATCATTTTAACACAGGTTTTGCATGAGGTTACGAATCTGAGCGGACTCAGGATCGGGAATCCTGCGTTCCTCGCTCCGGAGGGAATCGGGGTCGGACCACGGCAAATAACTGCAAGAACATAAAAAATGCCGTTTGAGCGCATCAGGAACGTGATTAGCGGGATAAAACAAGCCCTGAATATGAACCTAAGCGACAGGCACTATTGTGGACGGTTGTCTTCTTCCCAGTCGGTTTGTTGCGTGGATTTCCTTAGAAGCAAAAAACTATGAGCAAAAATGCCGCTAAGGCCAGTTTTGAGGGGCTCCGCAAGCTCGATCCTTTTTGAAGTAAGTCAATTAGTGTAGTCCGTCCAGGTCCGACCGCGATTGCGCAACTCGTGGGCGCCAAGCTGAAATAGCATTGCCAGGGTCATCGGAAGCAACCGCCTCTCGAGAAGGGGCGCGCCTCCATCATGCGGCGGCGCTCCCTGCCCCCTCCCGGAAGACGTTGCCTGCGGGTCACTGCCCCAGGCTTCGGCACCTGATGTGCTATCGCGGCTAATGCTCAAGCAATCGGTAGTGCAGGCCGGTAGACCCATCGTCCACTCCAGAATCCCATCAAGGGTTCACGCCAGGACCTCGAAACCAACGCCTGCCCCGTCGCATCCTTCACCTGCGAACCCTGTACGGCTTGGGCTTCGATCACTTCTGAAGCCTCTGCAAACAACCTGCCAGGGCCGGAACCGATCATCAAAGCCTGTTATGAAGCCTGGCGGCAGCGATTCCGGTAATCCACCGAATCATCTTCGTCACCCTTGTGACTTCTCAATCCGCACCGCTGTCACCTTGTACTCCGCCGCATCCACGAAGCTGTCGCGGTAGTTGCTCGTCACCCGGTTTGTGAACACCTTCGGGTCGTGGAAGGTGGTGAACAGCTCACCGGTTCGGATGCGATCGTCCACGCGCGCGGGCAGTGTGGCTGAACCATAGCGGCTGGTCATCCTGACCAGTTGTCCGTTCTCGATCCCGAGCCTGTGCGCGTCTTCGGGAGAGATGTCCAGTGTGTCGGTCGGGCGCAGGACAGCGTTGGGCGTGCGCTGAGTCATGGTCCCGGCGTTGAACTGGTACAGCGTTCGGCCGGTGTTGAGCAGAAATGGGAACTCATCGGTAGTGACCTCCGGCGTGGGCTTGTACTCGATGAGAGCGAAAGGCGCCTGCGAGCCCATCGGGAACCGGTCCTGATGCAGGATGGTCGTGCCGGGGTGGTCCGGGCTCGTGCAAGGCCACTGCAGGCCGCCCTTCTCGATCCGTTCGTAGGAGATGCCGGCGCCCGCTTTCCAGACCTTGCGAACCTCGTTCCAAACCTCTTTCGGCGAGTCGAAGGCGAACTCCCTTTCGAAACCAAAGAGTCCGGCAAGCTCGCAAATGATCTGCCAATCCGGCTTCGAGTCGCCGACTGGCGGGATCGCTTGCCGGACGCGCTGCACGCGGCGCTCGGAGTTCATGAACGTGCCGTCTTTCTCGTAACTGGACGCGGCGGGGAGGAAGACGTGGCCGAATTCCCTGGCGGTCTCGTTCAGGAATAGGTCCTGCACGATAACGAGGTCCATCTTCTTCAGGTTTTCACGCGTCTTAGCGGCGTTCGGGTTGGAAAAATAGACGTCGTAGCCGATCGCCCAGAGCGCGCGCAAGGTGCCTTTGCCTGCGGCGTCGAGCATTTGCATCCAGTTCAGCCCCTTTGCGCGAGGTACAGGACGGCCCCAGACCTGTTCGACGAAGTCTGCGGCCTGTTCGATCGGTGTGTATCCCGCCAGAT
>JBGQNR010000074.1:0-24014 GCA_041501225.1 Acidobacteriota bacterium | reverse complement strand
TCTATGTCAAGCTATTTATCAAATATGTTAGTCACTATTATGCTGATTCCTTAAGGCCGTGATTGAAAACAAAGAGGTTATCCCCGCTGAAAACCTGAAGTCGGCGGATTCTGCCCCGAAGCCCGCGGAAGTCGGGCTAGCGTCTGATTGGCCCTGCCCATTGTTGTTCGGACCCGATCTTCTCTATCCGACGCATTCCACTGGTCGTGTTTTATTCAGTGATGAGCAACAAGGTGGTGGGGTCCAACGCAACGTGACTGTCGGAGACCTCCGGATTATCGTGATCCTTAAGAAGGTGCAAGTGGACGACCCCGCCGCCGGGCTGCATCGAGAGAATCACGTCGAACGCAGCCGCAAGATGGGCGACCGGTTCGGGTACTGTGCGTTCATCCATCGGTGAGTGCCGATCTGCCACTGCGGACATCCAGAGTTCGCCGTCAATTTCCTGCGCAATCCGGCGCAGCGCCTCCAGGTCGGCGCCTGTCGCCCCGGCAAAATGGTACCCCTCGATGATCAGTGTCTGGGGATCGAAATGCATGTGGGTACGCAGAAACGCGATCGCTTCCCTCAGCTTGGCTATTGAGAATGTGTTGCCGAAATAGGTATGAATGTTGCGATTGCGTTCCACCCTGAGCCGTTCGTTGCCGATGTCCTCCAGGCCCGAAGTTCTTGCCAGATCCATGAAGATCTCATCATAGTAATCCCGGATCTTATCCACCGGCTCATCCAAAGCGACGTGTAGGACCTTGCGGTCGCGCATCAAATCGTCCAATGCGACTCCGACCAGGAAAGCGGTTTTCCCCATACCCGCCTGGGCTACAACCACACCCACGTTTCCACGGCCGAGACCGCCGTGAATCGACTGCTCGAGGAGTCTCAACGGGCTGCGATCATTCAATTCTTTGCTATGCATGGTGTTTCTCCTCTTGTCGTCCTTTAGCCTTCGTCGTCGTCCAACCCGGTGCCGAATTTCTTGATCAGATCTTTCGAGACCTCGGCCGGCACGGGCACGTATCGGCTGAACTCCATGGTGAATTCGGCCTTGCCCTGGCTCGAGGATCTCAGATCGGTGGCATAGCCGAACATTTCTGAGAGCGGGACGTCCGCGTCGACGCGCGCAAAGCCCTCGGATTCCGTGGTGCCGACGATCATGCCGCGGCGCTGCATGATGGTGCGCACGAATGCGCCCTGGAACTCGATCGGACCCTCGACCGAGACCTTCATGAGAGGCTCCAGGATCTGGGGCTTGGCGCGATGATAGACCTCCCGGAATGCGCCCCGGGCCGCCGCCTGGAAAGCGTTATCCGAGGAATCGACCGCGTGGGCGGCGCCGTCATTGATGACCACGCGCAAGCCTGTCACGGGAAATCCGATCACCCGGCCTTTCTTCAGCATGGAACGGAAGCCCTTTTCGACCGAGGGAATGAACTCCTTCGGGATGGCGCCGCCGGTGATCTCGTCCACGAATTCAAAATCCCCCGATGCCAGCGGCGCGATATAGCCCGCTATGCGGCCATACTGGCCGGATCCGCCGGTCTGTTTCTTGTGGGTGTAGTTGAAATCCGCGCGCTGGCTGATCGCCTCGCGATAGGCTACCTGCGGTGCGCCGGTTTCGACTTCAGCGCTGTATTCGCGCTTCATGCGCTCCACGTAGACATCCAGGTGAAGCTCGCCCATGCCGGAGATGATCATTTCGCCCGACTCGTCGTCCACGCGCGTCTTGAAGGTGGGATCTTCTTTCGTGAACCGGTTGAGTGCCTTCGCCACGTTGGTCTGCATTTTCCGGTCTTTGGGCTTGATCGTCAGATGAATCACCGGATCGGGCACGTGCATGGATGTCATTGCGACCTTGATCTTTTCCGAAGTGAAGGTGTCCCCTGAGGCGCAATCGATTCCGAACAACGCAACAATGTCACCCCCGCAGGATTCGGTGATGTCTTCCATCTCGTTGGCGTGCATGCGCACCAGCCGTCCGACGCGCACCTCCTTGCCGGTCCGGCGGTTGATGATGGCATCGCCCTTTTTGAGCGACCCCTGGTAGATGCGGATATAGGTCAGCTGGCCAAACCGCGTTTCCTCCAGCTTGAACGCGAGCGCGACGAATGGCTTTTGGGGATCCGGAGTCAGCGAAACCCCGGCTTCATCCTCGTCGAGATCAAGCGCTTCGTTGGCGACCTCCGTCGGATCAGGCAGGTAGTGGGCGACCGCATCCAGAAGCAGCTGCACTCCCTTGTTCTTATAGGCCGATCCGAGGAACACAGGCGTCAACTTCAACGACATCGTCCCATTCCGCACGGCCGCATAGACCAGCTCCGGCGTGACCTTTTCTTCGAGTATCGCCTCGAGGAGTTCGTCGGAGAACATGGAGACCGCTTCGAGCATCTCCTGGCGTTTTTCCCGGGCCTGATCCAGCAATGGGGCCGGGATGTCCTCGGTCCGGAGGATCTCGCCGTTGGCGCCGTCAAAGTAGATCGCCTTCATGGCCACCAGGTCCACGACTCCTTCAAACTGCGCCTCGAGTCCGATAGGAATTTGCATCATGACGGCGTTGTGCCTGAGTTTGTCGCGCAGCTGCTCGGTGACGCGGAACGGGTTGGCCCCGGAGCGATCCAGCTTGTTGATGAACGCCACGCGCGGCACGTTGTAGCGCCGCATCTGCCGGTCGACCGTGAGCGACTGGGATTGAACGCCGGCAACGCCGCACAGCACGAGGACCGCGCCATCGAGGACGCGCAGGGACCGTTCGACCTCGATCGTGAAATCCACGTGGCCCGGCGTGTCGATGATGTTGATGAAGTGATCGCCCCATTCACAATGGGTGGCGGCGGAGGCGATCGTAATCCCCCGCTCGCGCTCGAGCTCCATTGAGTCCATGGTCGCTCCCACGCCATCCTTGCCTTTGACGTCGTGCATGACGCGAATCTTCTTGGTGTAGTAAAGGATTCGCTCCGTCAGCGTGGTCTTGCCGGAGTCGATGTGGGCGCTAATTCCAATATTTCGTACGCGTTTCAGATCCGTGATCAAGGGTCAAACCTCTTTCTTTTGCTCAAAAATGAACAACAAATACTACCAGACGTGTCAAGGCCGGTGCCCCGGCGCTCTAAGAGAAAAGGTCCTTCCTTGCGTTTCCACGATCCTATGACTATATTGCATTTAAGAGTTTTCGATCCGCCGACCGGAAAGGACAGATCTATGGAGAATATTGTATCGTTTATCGAATCCAATCAGGAACGATTTCTCGCTGAATTAAAAGAACTTCTTGCCATTCCCAGTGTGAGTTCCCAGAGTGACCGCAAGCCGGAAATGCGGCGGGCCGCCGAATGGCTCAAGAATCATATGACCGGTATCGGGCTGCAAAATGTGCAGATCATGGAGACCGAAGGGCATCCCGTGGTGTATGCCGACTGGCTGGGTGCGCCGGGCAAACCGACCATTCTTCTGTACGGCCATTACGACGTGCAGCCGGAGGACCCCGTCGAGAAGTGGAAAACGCCTCCATTCGAGGCGACGATCCGGGGCGAAAACCTCTACGGGCGCGGTACAGCGGACGACAAGGGGCAGATTTTTATCCATCTCAAAGCCATTGAGGCGTTCTTTAAAGATCGAGGCGCCCTGCCGGTCAACATCAAAATCATATTTGAAGGTGAGGAAGAAGTCGGAAGCGAGCATTTGGGCGCTTTCGTGGCAGCGCACAAGGAATTGCTGAAGGCCGATGTCATTCTGATCTCGGATTCCGGCATGTTCGCGAAAGGCGTGCCCTCGGTTACGTATGCCCTGCGGGGATTGGCGTATATGGAAGTGGAGGTCACGGGACCGAACGGGGATCTGCACTCCGGCTCTTTCGGCGGCTCGCTCCACAACCCGATTCAGGCGTTGACGGAAATGATCGCCTCGCTGCACGACAAGAACGGGCGCATCACCGTCAAAGGGATGTACGACGACGTCCGACCGCTCTCCAAAGCCGAGCGTGACGCTTTCAAGAAGCTGCCCTGGAATGACACGAAGTACGCGAAATCGCTTGGCTTGAAGCAGCTGTATGGCGAGAAGGGATATTCCACGCTGGAACGGCTCTGGGCCCGGCCGACACTCGAATGCAACGGCATCTGGGGCGGCTACACCGGGGAAGGCGCCAAAACGGTATTGCCCTCGAAGGCATTCGCGAAGATTTCCATGCGACTCGTCCCGGATCAATCCTCGGCGAAGATTGCCAGGCTGTTTGAGAAACACCTTGAGTCCATTACGCCCAAGACCGTCCATGTGAAAGTCCGCCATCTCCACGGCGGCGAGCCGGCGATCACGCCCGTTGACAGCCCGGGTGTGCAGACTGCGGTCGTAGCGTTGGAGAAGGGATTCGGTAAGAAGCCGCTCTATCAGCGTGAAGGCGGCTCCATCCCCATCGTGGTGGACTTCAAAAAACTACTCGGAATTGACTCAGTCCTGCTTGGATTTGGCTTGCCGGATGAGAATGCCCATGCGCCCAATGAATTCATCAATCTCCACAATTTCTTTGGCGGCATCAAAACGGTGGCGCATTACTATAATGAGCTGCCGAATTTCTGGAAAGGCGGCAGCAAGAAGAAGTGAAGCGAAGATGCAGCTCACGAGAATGAAGGCGCCAGGGGATTATTTCCCGGTGAAATCAAATTGCCGAAAGGATCACTTCGATGACGGAATGGATATTTGCGCAAGCGGACCCTTCTGAAGAGC
Source organism: Acidobacteriota bacterium (assembly GCA_041501225.1). Lineage (GTDB taxonomy): Bacteria > Acidobacteriota > UBA6911 > UBA6911 > UBA6911 > JAFNAG01. Next base: position 19,307 of record JBGQNR010000074.1, on the reverse strand, counting down.
TGGCCAAGCTGCATTACTTTTCGATCAAGAAGAAAGCGCCCGGAGGAAATGTCGAGTTTACGATCAAGGTGCATGAATTCGTGCAGCGGAACGCGCTCAACATGAAGTTTTTTGCCCAGGCCGATAAGCAAGTCAATCAGCAGGCGGCGCCATTTGTTCCATTTGGCTGGGGGGAAACGCTGCTGGAGGCATTGAGCGAATGCGTCCATGCCATCCGCCAGTTTCCCTACCAGGGCGAACTCCCCTGAAGGTGATACCTGCAGAATTTTGATATGACGACCCTTCGGGCTGCGTAGTATGGGTATCAGGAGCCTCGCGATAAGATCGCTGAATTAATTTCCTGACACCGATTTTCACTCGGGTTTAGACTATGCCATACATCGGGAGCCCGGAAAATTCGCCAGAGTACTCTAAGCTCAAAATCTGTGGAAATTCAACGATCGTCGGCAGAGTCCTGAGATTCATGCCTACAAGCCTCCAGGGAGGCATGGAGATCGAGGCGCCCTAACCCACCCACAAACATTCAGGAGATAGGTTATGCGACGATTTTGCGTGATATTCACAGTGGCGATCGCGCTGCTCGTGGCCGTAGGATTGGCTCAGCAGACCCCGACCGCAGGACCTTACAAGATATTAAAAACGGCCAAGGTCGGCGGCGCGGGCGGCTTTGACTATGTTTATGCCGACTCTGCCGGTCGCAAGTTGTACATTCCGCGCACCGGTCCTTCCCCTCGAGTGACGGTCTTTAACCTCGAAACGCTCGCGTCACTCGGCGAAATTCCCAACACCAGCGCCCGTGGGGCGGCGGTCGACCCCAAGTCCAGCCATGGCTTCAGCAGCAGCAAGCCGGTGGCGATGTGGGATACCAAGACCCTCAAGCTGATCAAGACCATCGACGTGCAGGGCAACCCGGACGTCATCCTGTTCGATCCGTTCAATGCAAGGGTATGGGTTTTCAGCCACACCGCGCCCAACGCTACCGTGATCAACGCGGCGGACGGCTCGGTAGTCGGCACCGTCGACCTGGGCGGCGCGCCGGAGCAGGCGGTCACCGACAGCAAGGGCCATCTGTTTGTCGATATCGAAGACAAGGACAATGTCGCTGCTGTGGATGCCGCCACGCTCAAAGTGACCGCCCACTATGACCTCGGCGGCAAGGGCAGCCAGCCGGCCGGCCTGGCGTTCGATGTCAAGAATCGCATTCTGTTCGCGGCTTGCCATAATCAGACCATGGTGATTCTTAGTGCCGTCGACGGCAGGATCATTACCCGCCTGCCGATCGGCACCGGTGTCGACGGCGCGGTTTTCAATCCAGCCACGATGGAAGCATTCAGCTCGCAGGGGGACGGCACCCTGACCGTCGTCAAGGAAAACAGCCCGACCCGCTTTGTAGTGGAGCAGACTGTCAAGACCCAGGTAAGCGCCAAGACTCTTACGCTGGACAGCAAGACCAAGCATATCCTTGTGATCGCGGCTGAGTACGCTCCGCCCCCGACACCGCCACCGGCAGGCGGACGCGGTGGCCGCGGCCAGATGGTTGCAGACTCGTTCGCGATCCTGGTCGTTGGAAAGTGAATTGCACAAATAATGAAGAACTTCCGTCGCCCCGCTGGGGCTTTTCATTTGTGATTGGTAAACCGGGGGCAAGCCGTAAAGCGGTGCTGCCACCGGCTGCTTTTAAATCAAAATCGGTGACAGGAAGCTGTGAAAAAATGCCAAGCGCACGCAGCCGGATGGCAACAGCAGTCACCGCGAAGACCTCAAAGAATTGCAGTTATTCTTCTTCGCGGTCTTCGTGGTCTTGGCGGTTCAATGTCTGCATATGATATTTTCACAGCTTCTAGGCTACTCTTTCCCCCATTCGAGGGCCGATAGGCGCCTGCACACAGGGCCGGTAAATTAGGGAAAGAGTAGCCTGTCACCGATTTTGTCAAGGAGGATTCGTATGCGTCAACCTGCTCGCCTGATTACCATCGGAATTGTTTTCGCGCTTGGACTCACCGGCGCTTTGAGCCTGTACCTGCATGCCGCCCGGCAAACCGGTGCCGGCACTGCCGCGAGCGGTCCCATCGATCCGCTCATTCTCAAGAACTTCCAATGGCGCAGTATCGGGCCGCAGCGCGGCGGCCGGTCGATCGCCATTTCGGGAGTCAAGGGCCGGCCGAAGGAAGGGTACTTCGGTGCGACCGGCGGCGGGCTATGGAAGACTACCGACGGCGGCGAAAACTGGGCGCCCGTCACCGACGGGCAGATTCACAGCTCGTCTGTGGGCGCACTTGCTGTCTCGGAGACCAACCCCGATGTAGTATTTATCGGCATGGGTGAATCCTGCATCCGCGGCGATATTCTGCCGGGTGACGGCGTTTACAAATCCATGGACGCCGGAAAGACTTGGACTCACATCGGCTTCTCGGCGTCGGATGCCATCGCGAAGATCCGCATTCATCCGACCAATCCCGACATCGTTTTCGTCGCGTCCTTCGGCAAATACGGAGCTCCGAGCGAAGAGCGCGGGTTGTTCAAAAGTACCGACGGCGGCAAGAACTGGCGCCGTGTTCTCTTCCGCGACAACAAGACCGGAGCAGTCGATATTGCCATCGACCGCAACAATCCGAACGTGATCTATGCCGCGCTCTGGGAGGCCTACCGGAACGAATACCAAATGTCGAGCGGCGGACCCGGCAGCGGCCTGTTCAAATCGATCGATGGCGGCGAGAACTGGACCGAGATAATCCGCAACCCGGGACTCCCCGCTGGCGTGATCGGCAAGATGGGCGTCTCGGTATCCGGCGCCGACTCGAACCGTGTCTACGCCATCATCGAAGCCAACGACGGCGGGCTGTTTAGCTCCGACGATGCGGGTGCGACCTGGAAACTTGTCAATCCGAATCGCAATATCCGCCAGCGTGCGTTTTACTACACGCATGTTTTTGCCGATCCGAAAAACAAAGATCTGGTTTATGTCGAAAACGTCGGCACATTCAAATCGACCGACGGAGGCAAGACGACGGCGAGTTTCGCGGGTGGGGATTCACATGACTTGTGGATCGATCCCGACGATACCAATCACGTCCTGCACGCAAGTGACAGCGGCGGGGCTGTGACATTCAATGCCTCGGCGCAGCCGCCCACTTTTACGGCGCGCGCCTATCCGACCGGGCAGTTCTATCATGTCATCACGACCCGGCACCTCCCCTATCATGTTTGCGGCGCGCAGCAGGATTCCAGCACGGTCTGCGTGCCGAGCGACACCAACCTCGGTGGCGCACCCGGCGGCCGCGGAGGTGTCGGCGCGGGGTTGGGCGGCGGGCGCGGAGGACGCGGCGCGGCTCCAGCGACGTACAGTCCCGGCGGCGCCGAGCCCGGCTACATTGCACCCGATCCAAAAGATCCCGATGTCTTTTTTGCCGGCGGCAACAACGGCTCGTTCTTGACGCGATTGAACCGGCGGACCGGCGAAAACCGTGAAGTCGGACCCTACCCGCGTATGTTTTCCGGCGAGCCCTCCAGCGCACTGGTCGAGCGTGTGCAGTGGACCTTCCCGATTATTTTTTCTCCGGTGGATCCCAATGTTCTCTACACCGCAACCCAACACGTTTGGAGGACGACCAACGGCGGGCAGACGTGGCAGAAGATCAGCGGCGATCTGACGCGCCACGATCCCAAGACCATGACCGACTCGGGCGGGCCGGTCACCCACGATATGAACGGACCCGAGGTCTATGCGACGGTGTTTGCGCTGGGTCCGGGCAAGACCGATGTGAACGTGATCTGGGTAGGATCCGACGATGGGCTCATCAACGTCACGCGCGACGGCGGTAAGACCTGGGCAAATGTAACTCCCAAAGACATGCCCGAATTCGGGCGCGTGAGCATCATCGATGCCTCGGCCTTTGATGCGGGCACGGCCTACGTGGCCGTGAAGAAGCCGCTCCTGAACGACATGGCGCCCTACATTTTTTGCACCCATGACTTCGGCAGGACCTGGACGAAGATCGTCAACGGGATCGGAGCGCGAGATTATGCGCATGCCGTGCGTGAGGATCCGACCCGGCGCGGGCTGCTCTACGCGGGCACGGAGCACGGATTCTATATTTCCTATGACGACGGCGACACGTGGCGATCGCTCCAGCTGAATCTGCCGGACACGCAGGTGTCGGATGTCTGGGTTGAAGCTAACGACATCGCGATCTCTACGCACGGACGCGGATTTTATATTCTGGACCACATTGAGCCGCTGAGGCAGTGGGCGCCGGCAGTCGCATCCTCGGATGCCTACCTGTTCAAGCCGGAGGCCGCGATCCGCGCCGCCGGCAACGCGACGATTACCTACATGCTACGCCGCCCGGCGCAAAGCCTGACGATAGATATTCTCGACAGCAAAGGGCAGGTGGTCCGATCGATCGCCGGCAGCGCAGCCGCTGCCGGCGCTGGTGCCCGAGGCGCCGGAGGAGCGGCAGGCGGAGGCGGACGCGGGGGGCGCGGCGGTGGTGTGACATTCGCGTCGATGGCCGCGGGGCTCAACAGCGTAACGTGGAACCTCCGTTATCCTGATGCGACGAGCTTTCCAGGCATGATTTTGTGGGGAGGCAGTGTAACCGGTCCCGCGGCTCCGCCGGGCACGTATCAGGTGCGCATGACGATCGATGGCAAGGCTCAAACGCAGCCGCTGGTAGTGAAGCGCCATCCACTCTACTCGGCCAGCGATGCCGATCTTGTGGAGCAGTTCAATCTTGCGATCCAGATCCGCGACAAAGTGAGCGAAGCCAACAACGCCGTGATCCAAACCCGCAGCATCAAGGGCCAGGTGGCAGATCGGCTGTCGAAGTCCGCGGATGCCAGGCTCAAGACCGCAGGCGAAACGCTGACAAAGAACCTGAGCGCTGTGGAGGAGGAGATCTACCAGGTGCGCAACCAGAGCGGCCAGGACCCGCTGAATTTCCCGATCAAGCTTAACAACCGCCTGGCGTCGCTGCTCTCGATGGTCGGTCATGGCGACGGCAAACCTGTAGGCAACGCCGAGCCGGTCTTCAAGGATCTGGTCGCTGAGCTGAAGGTGCAAACCGACAAGCTGCAGCAGACCCTGACGCGCGATCTCGCTGCCTTCAACACCGAAGCGAAGCGCCTGAATCTGGATCCGGTAACGGAGAAATAACCGTTTGGGCCAGGGAGCATAAGAGGGCGAAAAAGCTTTTGCCACGAAGGGCACGAAACCAGCGATACCAAGAAATTTTGTTTGACGAAATGCGAATAGCAACGACGGCTGTGCACGAATGGACACTGAACAAGTAAACTCATCGGTAGGACGAGGCCTTGCTGCGACCCTCTCCGGCGCCAACGCCTTGCGTTGCGCGTCGCAGCAAGGCCTCGTCCGGTCTCAGCGTTCATCTGCGTTCATCTGCGGTTAAAACCTTTCGTGTCCTTCGTTCCTCTACGATTAGATCTGTGGCTGCGGTTTGCTTCTTCGTGTCCTTCGTGGCTTGCTTTTGGACGCGACGGCTGGGGCAATTGTGCTGAATATTTGGGTGAGATGCCCCGATAAGGTAGTGGGGAATTTGAAAGACCCTTGCCGGCGCCTTGATCTGCTATCGTTCTACGCCATCGGCCTGAATTAAATACCGCCTGAAACGGCGATTCGATTCGCGTGCACAAGGGCTGTTGCCGCGACGCTTATGTTTGGAGGATTGAGCGAATGAGACCTGATCCCGCGCGCATAGTGGAGTTGGCGAGCGCGTTCTATGGTTCCTGCGTACTGTTCACAGCGTCCGACCTGGGCATCTTTGCCTGCCTGGCTAAACAGGAGCAGGCTGCGGTCGAGGATGTCGCAGCCGCGCTGAGTCTCAACCGACACGGCACGCGGCTGTTGCTCGATGCCTGCGTAGCGCTCGGGCTGATTGCGAAGGAAGGCCCCATGTATCGGAATACGCCGGATACGGCGCTTTTTCTGGTACCCGGCGCGCCGGGTGATCTCTCGCAAGCCATTCGTTACAATCGGGATGTCTATGCCGCATGGGGGCGCCTCGCCGATCTTGTGCGCACAGGCAAACCTGTCGAACGTCCCGCCCTCCACTTGGGAGAGGATGCCTCACGCACGCGCACATTTGTACTATCCATGCACGGCCGGGCCCTGGGTATCGGCAGAGCGGTCGTGCCTCAGCTGGATCTGAAGGGGAGGAAGCGGCTGCTGGACATCGGCGGTGGACCGGGAACGTACTCCACTCTGATCGCGAAGGCAAATCCCGAGATCGCCAGCACGGTTCTGGACCTTCCCGACGTGGCGGCCATAGCCGCCGAACTCATCGAACAACAGGGAATGTCGGCACGGGTCAAAACTCTCCCCGGCGACTACCGCACGGCCACGTTCCCAGCCGGCAACGATGCGGTGATCATTTTCGGCGCGCTGCACCAGGAGTCGGAGGACTCTGCGCGCAGCGTGCTGCGCCGCGCCTTCGATGCTCTCGAGCCCGGCGGCATCATTTACATCATGGACATGATGACCGACCACACGCGGACGGCGCCGGCTTTCTCAGCGCTGTTCGCGGTCAACATGGCGCTGACTGCTGAGCACGGATGGGTGTTTTCCGACGTGGACCTCCGATCCTGGTTGGAAGATGCCGGCTTCACAGACTTTGCCGTCAAGCCCCTGGCGCCTCCCATGCCCCATTGGATCGCCAGCGCGCAGAAGAAGTAATCGACAGCATTCCGGGATGATGGATCAACAAGGAGAATGAATAATGATTTCTGCATTGCACGAAAAATTTCCAACCCTGCCGGCGAGCATTCTCTGGAAGACCGAACTGCTCTTTCAAGGCGTCCATTACACTGAAGAACTGGCGCAGGCTTCTGCAGGAGGAGCCGCGCCCAACTACTGGCCGTACCGGAAGCAGGGGGCGGACGGCAGGATGAAAATCGTGGAGGTCCCCTACCTGTTTCTGCTGGAGGGCGGGGCGGTGGCTCGCGTCCGCGTGGACGATCGCAGCCCCATGTCGGTGAAGCGCGAGAAAGAGGGAATGGCCTTTCAGCTGTACGAAAACGGCCGGCATCTGTGCGAAGTGGGATTTGTCCGCGCGCATGCCTGGCAGCAGTTCCGCACCACCGACGGAGCCAGCCACTACGAAGCCGGCGTCGAGCAACTCGGCGACATGCTGGTGGTGAACGTCACTCCGGGATGTGAGTACTTCATGGAACGCAAACGATGCGCGTTCTGCGCCTATGGCCGGTTTAACCAGCGGTCGGAAGCCCTGGGCCAAAAGCCGGGACAGCTCGCGCCCAACCCGGTAGCTCTGAAGAGGCTCGGCGAAGTGCTGCATTGTGCGGCCCAGACAGGCGAGGCCAGGCATGTGTACATCACAGGAGGATCGGCGCTGAGCGTGGAGCAGGAGACGGAACGATTCCTGCCGATTGTCGAGACGGCCCGGCGCGCCGTCGGCAACAATCTGCGCGTGACCTGCGGATCCGGCGCTGTGCATCGTGAAGGCGCCCTGCGATTGCGGGATGCCGGCGCCGACAGCTGCTGTTTCAACCTGGAGGCGTGGGACGCAGCCACGTTTGAGGCTGTCTGCCCGGGCAAGGCCAGCTTTGTGGGGCGGGACAAGTGGATTCAAGGCCTGCTGGACGCCGTGGGCGTGTTCGGCCACGGCAATGTTGCCTCTGCTTTCGTAGCCGGCGTGGAACTCCTGCCGCCTGCGCCCGGCATGACGCCGGACAAGATGATCGCCAGCATCCTCCAAGGCGCCTCCTTCCTCATGGACCATGGCATCATGCCCCTCTATTCTCCGCTGTGGCCCGTCGAGGGCACGGCCTACCGTTCCGAGGACGGGCTGTCTCCAGAGCTCTACATTCAGCTGGAGTGGGAGATTTGCCGATTGCGGCAGAGCCGGAAGTTTGCCGTGCCTTCCTGGCTTATCTGCCCCGGCTGCTCCTATATGCTCTTGGAGGTGGATTTCGATCGCGCATTCAACCTGTAAGACCGCCGTTATCTCCGAAGAGCAAAAAAGCGCAACGCAGAGGGCGCAGAGGTGGCAGGGAACTTTGTTGGTTTTGACTGATTTGTCTCTGCGCCCTCTGCGTTGTGCTTTGTTTTCTTCCGGCTAATTAACTCAAGGTCTGAGCAAGTGGTTCAGGATCAGGGAACAGATTTCGTTGGCTTGCAGTTCGGTTTTCTGCAGCAGACTCTGCTGGTGAGTGATGAAGAGCGGGCCTTCTCCCGGTGAATCGGTCGCCCGGCCGTGTGAGCCCTTGACGAGCGTGGCATCGAGCGGGATGACCTCCATGAGATAGCGGAAGCCAAGCCTCTTTTTGGCGAGCGTCAGCCCGACTTTGAGTTTAGGCAAGCGGATCTCGGGGTCGATGAAGAGCTCGACCGGATCGTAACCAGGCTTGCGGTGAATATCCACGGTGCGGGCGAAGTCCGGAGCGCGTTTGTCGTCCAACCAGTAGTAGTAGGTGAACCACGCATCGCTGGCGGCGATCGCCACCAGTTCACCTGCGCGCGGATGGTTCAGCCGGTACTCCTTCTTGCCCGGCTCGTCCAGAACACGCTCCACGCCGGGTAGGGCTTCGAGCAGGGCGCGCACTTCGGCGATCCGCGTTCTGTCATTTACATACACATGGGCGATCTGATGGTCGGCGACTGCGAATGCGGCGCTCGCGCCGGCATCCAGCAATTCCAGGCCCAGCTCCTCGCGCGTGGCTATGAACTCTCGCTCGCGCAGCCGCCGGTTGATGTGAATGGGCCGGGACACGCTCGTAATGCCGTACTCGGAAAGCACGATCACCTGTGCGCCCCGGGATTCGAAATACCGGATGAGATCCGTGCACACCTGGTCGATTTCACGGAGGTCCTTGGCGATGGCGGGATCGGCGGGGCCGAGGCGCTGAAGGGAGTAGTCCAGGTGGGGTAGATAGATCAGCGTTAGCGTCGGGTTGTATTTCTGCTCGACCCGCTTCGCAGCCTCCGCAATCCATCGACTGGAAATGATGGATGCCGTGGGTCCCCAGAAATTGAACAGTGGGAACGTGCCCAGAGCGGTCTGCAATTCAGTCCGCAGCTCCGCGGGCTGCGTGTAGATGTCCGGCAGCTTCCTGCCGTCGGCCGGGTACATGGGCCTGGGTGTAACCGAATAGTCCACCGACGAATACATGTTGTACCAGCCGAACAGGTTGGCACACGTGAAGGAGCGATCCAGGCCCCGGGCCTTTTCCCAGATCTTTTCCGCCTGCACCAGCCGGTTGGACTGCCGCCAGAACTTGATCTCGCACTCGTCGCGGAAATACCAGCCGTTGGCCACAATGCCGTGGGTTTCGGGCCACACTCCGGTGAAGTAGGTCGCCTGAGCGGTACAGGTGACCGCCGGTGTAACCGAATGCACGGCCGCAGTCTTGCCTTTCGAAGCCCATGCCGCCAATCCGGGCGTCGAAGGTCCCAGCAGGTTGGGCGTCAACCCGACGATGTTCAGGACGACGGTCTTGCGCATGCTTCCTCCAGCACCCAGCGATATTCGCGCTCGATAGAGTCGACGAGATCGAGTTTCATGGCGGCGGGGAGTAAGTCCCAGGTGTACGTCTCGATTTCCAGGTGGGCTGTAAACGGATTCTGGCGCGAGCATCGCAGGAGTCTGGAAATGTGGTCACGCGTGGAACCCAGAGAATCGTAGGCCGGCGTGAACAACGGTACGTGGAAATGAATGCGCCACTCGCGCAGCTCGGGATCATGAGGCGTTGCGAGCGCGTCGCCGAGGTCGGGGAAGCGCCGCAAGGAACCGTCGTCCCTTCTCTCGCCGACCTGGTGCAGATAAGTCGAGTCCGCGAAAGGCGCAAGCTGCTCGGCCAGGCCCTCGGCGGGCAGCGAGACTTTGAGCGCCGAACTCAATTGCACCCGCCCGACACGGATCCCGCGCGCTGCCAGTGCGGCCAAGGCCGTTTCCGGCTCCTCGTACGCAACCGCAAAATGGCAGGTATCGTAACATAGGCAGATGTGCTCGAGGAGGTGCCGTTCGGCTTCATCCTTCCCAATGCCGAGAACCGCCGCCAGCTCCTGAGTTCCGAAGCGGAGCAGCCAATCGCGATAAAACGCCACCACCTCGGCGCTGTTCTCCAGCAGCCCATAAGGCTCGGGCTCGATCTCCAGGCGAATGCGACGCCCGGTTTCGCGCTTCACCCGGACCAAGGCGGCGGCGACATGAACGAGATTGCGAACAATCGCAGGCATTGCGGTGCGATCGTCTGGATCGATCCACGGTTTGTAGGACAGAGGCACCGTGGAGATGCCTCCCTCGCCGTCGGCCGGCAAGAGCGCAGCCGCAATCTTCATCAATTGCAGTGTGTAGAGAACGCGTTCCTCGTCGCGCCAGTCGGGAGCAAACACGCCGGCCTTGACCGAGGTCCCGTGAAACATTCCGTACGGGTAGCCATTCAACAGTGAGACGTATAGCCCGTGGTCCTTCAGAAAGCCCGCAAACTCGGCCAACCGGTTGGCCGTGAGCAGTTCGAGGCTTTCGCGGTTCGAGAGTCGCAGTCCCAGGGCAAATGGGGCGTCCGGAGACAGGCGGCTTTTCAAGGCAGGGCCGTAGGCAGCCAGGTTGCGTGAGACCTCGTCCCAGCCATCTCCAGGATGAATGTTCGTGCAGTACGTCAGGTCCAGGCCGTTATCGATTTGCATCCGCGATACAGACAGTGACAAGCCCCGAGAGGGGCGGCATAGCTATAGCCCAGGGCGTGAGCCCTGGGCTGTAGCTATTGGACCCCTTCGAGGTCAAAACAGCAACTGCTTCAGCTCTGCCAGCATTTCGGGACTTGTCGTCGGTTGCAGTGTCTGAATCGCCGCGATTTGCATCCGCTATCTGGCAATTGCAGCCTCGACCGCTTGCCCGACCGTCGCCAGGCGAAACTTGGGCGACTGCCGCAGAAACTCCGCAGGATTTTCATAGACGACGCGCCGGATCAATGACTCCGGATGGCCCCGGCGGCGCATCTCCATGATGAAATTGGGCACGGCCAGAGGAACGCTGTGGCCCCAGTCGCAGGCTGAATTCACATAAATGCGCTCCGGTCCGTACATTTCAATAATGTCGACGGCACGAGGGATCGAGACCTTGGTCTCGGGATACAGGGTCAGTCCGGTGAGGAACCCATTGTCGAGAATCATGTCGATGGTGTGCTCTTCGGCATGATCCAGCATAACGCGGCCCGGTTCGAGTTTCGGGAACTTGAGCAGCGTCTCCACGGTGAGCTTCGTCCCCTTGTACTTGTCCTCGAGGTGGGGAGTATGGATGAGGATGAGCTGGTTGAGGTCGAGCGCCAGGGCGACATGATCGCGGAAGGTATCCAGCTCGTTGCGCGTTACCCTGTTGACTCCGATCTCGCCGATGCCGATCACGTTCGGCCGGTCGAGGTATTTCGGAATCACCTCGAGCACCTGCGACGACAGTTTACGGTCCTCACCCTCCTTGGGGTTCAGGCACAACCATGTGTAGTGTTGGATCCCGAACTGGGCTGCCCGCCTGGGCTCGAACTCGGTAAGCTGGCGGAAGTAGCCTTCAAAGCCATCGGGCGTAAGACGGTCCCAACCGGCCCAGAACGCCGGTTCGCTGATCGCAACGCATCCGGTCAGCGCCATCTGCCGGTAGTCGTCGGTGGTGCGGGATACCATGTGGGCATGCGGCTCGATGTACTGCATCACAGCACCTCCAGGGACGGATTATAGGCGCCATACGCAGCCTTGCGGTCCAGCTTCTCGCGCGGCTCGATGGTCGGATCGCTGAAAATCATATGGATGAGCCGTAGGCGGGCCGGATTCGGATCCAGCAACACCTTGAGCGCCTGTTGGAAAGCACGCAAGCGGAAATCGTTGGCCGGGTCCTCGCCGTCCTGCGAGCGGTCGAGCCGATCCAGGAAGGCAGCGATGTCCAGCAGCTTGTGGCGGTTTTCGATGAAGTATTCGTCGGCAATCTGACGGGTGTTCAACGGGCACTTGCCGGGTGTTTTCTTCATGTTATCCTCCCTGCCGAGTGATCGGTGCTGCGCATGCGCCGGCTGGCCTCCCTCAGCACCGCGATGCTTTCGGCCAGAAGACGATCATCGATTTCGTGCACCTCGACGCCGGCGCCGATTCTCTTAAGCAACATAATGGTCAATTGGCCGCCCAGATGCTCGCGGAATTCGGTCAACCCATGCTCCAGCGAATTGGGATCCTCCCGGCCGCGCAACTGCTCGAACCGTCGCGGTATCTGCAGTCGGAAACCCAGTCGCGACAAGAGGCGCAGGATGCGCTCCCAATCGGATTCAGGCAACAGGCCAACCAACTTGGAATAAGTCGAATCAAGAGCGAGGCCGATGGCGACCGCTTCGCCGTGCCGCAGCCGGAATCGTGTGAGTTGCTCCAGCTTGTGGGCAGCCCAATGGCCGAAGTCGAGCGGGCGGGACGTGCCCATCTCGAACGGGTCGTTTCCCGTCGCGATATGATCCATGTGCAACTGGGCGCAGCGCCGGATCAGGTACTCCATCGCGTTCAAGTCGCGCCCGGCGAGAGCCGAAGCATGCCGCTCCAGGTATTTGAAGAATGCGGGGTCCCGCAACATGGCCACTTTCACCGCTTCCGCTGCTCCCGCCCGCCAGTCGCGGTCGGACAGGGTTAACAGGAAAGAAACGTCGTTCAATACCGAATGAGCAGGGACGAAGGTGCCAAGGAAGTTCTTCTTGCCGAACGCGTTGATGCTGTTCTTGATGCCGACCGCAGAATCGTTTTGCGACAGCACGGTCGTCGGGACGCGCACCAGCCTTATGCCCCGGTGTGCCGTGGCGGCCGCGAACCCCGCCATGTCCAGGACAGCGCCTCCGCCCACAGCCACGACATAGGAATGGCGGCATAATCCGTGTTCATGGATGGCTTCCTGCACCCGGATGACGTAGTTCGAACTGTTTTTGACCCGCTCGCCTCCAGGCACCAGGAGCGGGGGACCGACCAGATTGAGAGTATCGGAGTGGCGAGCGCAGTAACGTACGATGCGGCCCGGAAGATCCGTACGATGGGCGCACGCGCCCCGATCGAGCACCACGAGCAATCGGGCGGGAGTCTCGTGATCATTCTCGACCACTTTGCGCAACAGCAGGTTCTTGGGCGCAAAAAGATCACGCGTAAAGTGTACGGAATAGTGCAGGGGCACCCACAGGTTCTGTCTGAGTCTGCGCATATTAAGTCACTGCAAAGGCGCGGGCGAGAATCCCCGCCAGTCCGAGCAAGGCCAGCACGCCGGCTCCGTACCAGGGACCTGCAAAGCCCGCCGCAATCGCGGCATCAAAAACAATAACAGATAGCACGCCCGATTTCACGGCCACGCGGATATTCGCCGGACTAGGCGCTCGGCAAGCCCGCCATAAATTCGGCGCCACCCGGTATATCAAGATTAGTAATGGGATAGCGGCCCACCACAACTGGAAAGGCATGGTCAACCCAAGGAGGACGATCGCCCCGAACGCAGAGGCTATGAGCCCGGAAGCAAGCTGAGCCGTTCTCCGGCTTCCTCCCAGGACCTCGCCCCTGCTCATGATCGTCACTCCGACAATATACGTGATGGGCAGCAACGCCAGAAACCACCGCTGGCCGCAAATGACGGGAGCGGCACTGACGCCGAGAAGAAGGTTACCGCCCCGGCACAAGCCCATGAAAATCGGTCCCAAAATCGCCTGATGCTTCGCCCAGGCGTCATACAACAAAGCACAGCACGCAATAGCGGTCGCCAGAACGCCACTGACCACAGATACGCAAAAGGCCGATGCCACGCCCGCGGCAAAAAATGCCGCTCCCGCTACTGCGGCATGAACCGCAGGAACCCGGCCACTGGGGATGGGCCGTTCAGGTCGCTCCAGAGCGTCCAGGCTACGGTCGAAAAAGTCGTTTAAAACCACACCGCCGGCGTAAAGAGCCATGCCGCTGAACATCAGTGCGGTCAGCATCCATGGCGTCGGACGTCCGGCGGCTGCATAACCGGCCAGGATGTCCGCCGCCGCCGTGACCACATTCGGCGGCCGCAGGAGCTCGAAGTATGCAGCGGTTGTCTTCTCCATCAAAGACGCACCCGATGTTTCAGGCATCACCGCGCGGTGTGACCCTTTCCAAAGCTCTAACCCCAATACACCTTCTCCTACAAGCTTCTCATCGGCGCCTTTGCCCACGACTTAGCCGATTTTCGCAGCGCCCCGTGATGCCGGGATCCTTTTAATTCTACATCACAGAAAAGAACCTGCCTAAAAAGACGATTGCATAACCCACAATTGAATCCCCGTGCCTAAAAACAGCCACGAAGCGGTAAGTGAGCCGCAGCCAAAAACCTCAACGCAGAGGGCGCAGAGACCGCAGAGAGATTCAACCGCAGATGAACGCAGATGTCGGACGAGGCCTTACTGCGACCCTTTCATTCGCAATTCGCAATTGGGCGATGGTTTGATATTGTATAGCGTCTATGAAGCGGTCACCGCTGGCCATCATCTTTCTTACGGTGTTTATTGACTTGCTGGGTTTCGGCATAGTCCTGCCTTTGTTTCCCTATTATGCCGAGAGCTTCGGCGCCTCATCTTTGATGATCGGCCTGCTGATGACCAGCTACTCCGTGATGCAGTTTCTGTTCACCCCCATATGGGGACGGCTGTCGGATCGCTACGGCCGGCGGCCGCTCATCATGATCAGCCTTGCCGGCTCCTGCACAGGGTTTCTGATCTTCGGCCTGGCCACGACCCTGCCGTTTTTATTTGTCGGCCGCATGATTGCAGGGGTTGCAGGCGCTATTATCCCTACCGCGAACGCCTACATTGCCGATGTCACCTCCCCTGAGGAAAGAGCCAAGGGCATGGGACTGGTTGGTGCTGCATTCGGGTTGGGCTTCATCCTGGGTCCAGCCATTGGCGGCGTGCTCTCACCCTACGGATATAGCAAGCCGGTGCTGCTGGCCTCGGCAATGGCCGGCCTCAACCTCGTATTTGCCTACTTCAACTTGCCCGAATCCCTGACCAAGGAAACCCGAGGCCGTGCTCAAAGCCGCCGCTTTGATTTGAAACTGCTGGGCAAGGCATTCTCCCATCGACAGATCGCGCCGCTGTTGGCCATATATCTGGTGGTGATATTCGCCGTAGCGAACATGGAAGCGACTTTCGGTTTGCTGAATGAACACCGCTACAGCCTGACGGCGCGCGAAACCGGGTATCTCTTTGCCCTGATTGGGATTCTAATGAGTGTGACCCAGGGTATGCTCGTAGGCCGCCTGGCACGCCGCTTCGGCGAGCGGCGCCTGATCCTGCTGGGCACATTTACCATGATTTTCGGGCTGGGCCTCATGCCTTTCACGCCTAACCCGGTGATGTACTGCCTCGTCCTGGCGGCCCTGTCTTTTGGGGCTGGGATTAACAACCCATCCATCACCGCTCTGTTGTCCAGGTTCAGCGGCATTGAAGAGCAGGGAAGCATCATGGGGATCGCCCAGTCCATGGCGAGCCTAGGTAGGATTCTGGGGCCGATGTGCGGCGGGTATTTGTTTGATGTCCTGGGAGCCCCATGGCCCTTCATCGCCGGGGGCATCTGCATGAGCCTGGCATTCCTCCTCAGCCTGTTCCGCCTAAGATCCGGGGAATAAAGCAGTCTCCAGAAATAGTCCGCGAAGTGCACGCCGGCCGCCGGACAGCGCTCCGGATCGAGATTACGGGGTCCTAGGTCCCGGCCGCCGGCCGGGGCCTACCTGGCAGTCTCACCGATATCTAGAAGCTGGGCATCCGATTTTACAGATAAAAACTCGTAAACTCGTGCTAGTAGAGAACGATATGCCGAGAGGGTCGTCGGTAGCGGTAGATTCTGTTCTCCGCCTTGAATCTCTAGTTTATATATTGATGTTGCATCAATTTATCAACGGATGGGGCGGGTTACTTCCCGCCGTCCTGTGTCAGGCGCATAGTCGATTATTATTCAAACATTGAGGTAAATATGCGATCGAGCGTGCGAATTGCCGGCGCAGTCTTAGCTGCAATTGTCATTTTGTGCATCGCGTGCCATTTCTGCCCGATGACCGTGGCATCCGCACAGGCGCAGCAAAACCCGCCAGTCAAACCACCCCAGAATCCGCCCCCGCTTCCGCAAGATCCCATGCAAGCCGGGCGCAAGGAACCCCAGCCTATCAAGAAGATCAGTGAGACTCTCCTGCAACTGGGAAACATCCTGGTGGACACCCAGAAAAAGGAAATCACGGTTCCCGGGCGGGCCTTGCCGGATCAAACTCTTGAGTTTTTGGCAACAACCAAGGGGGGAATGAAATCTTACGAGAGCGCGATGGAATTGGATACGGATGCCGTGACGTTTAACCTGGCTTTGATCCTGATCGGGCTCGAGAAATCGCACGCCGTGGTACCGCAATTTCATTTTGATGCGACAAAGACCATCGGGGATCCGGTTGAGATTTTCCTGGAGTGGGGCACCGGCGAGGCTGCGCGCAAGGTACGCGGCGAAGAGCTGCTTTACGACTTGCAAGCCAAACGTGTTCTCTCTATGGGTGGCTGGGTGTACACAGGATCGACAGTGACGCCCGATGGCAGATACATGGCGGAGATGGATGGAGTCCTGATCGGCTTTGTCCATGATCCCTCATCCATCATTGAGAACTCCATTGGAGGCGGCATCGGCGCATACGGCTCCATTCGTCTCAATCCGGATTTCAAGTTGGCCCCGGATACGGCAGTCAAGTTAACGGTGCGCGCAGTTCCGAAGCAAAAACTGAATTGAACTTACGATCAGGCGTTTGGCCCCATAGGCGCAGGGGAAATCCAAATGCTCTGATAAGGGAAGTACAGTGGGCGCCGGGCGCCGCACGGCGTTCAGTATCCGGATTAGGGAGATCCCCAGCCCCGTCCGGCGGCCAGGCCCCACTTGCTCGAAGCAGAAACTGAATTGAGTCTATGATCAGGCGATTGAGCGGACATCGGACCCCTCGCAAGCAACGATATTTCTACCTCTCTTGGGCTCTTGTGTATATGCTGCTTTGCTTTGTAACGGTGATGGCCGTCTCCCGCTATTTGATGGGAGGTTTCGAGTTTGCGCGCGAACCGTTCGTATTCCTGTTCATGGGTGAAATGGGGCTCGTGCTTTTTTTTATCCCTCTGCTGGCGATCGGGCGGGGGAATACATGGCGGCCAAAGGCTGAATTGACCCGCTTGATGCCGACGGGGGCCCTCTCCAGAAGCGTCGCCCAAAAGATCCTTTCTCCGCTCCGGCTTACCTTGCTGTTGTGCGCAGGGCCCTGCGTAGGCGCCCTGGCCGGCAGGTTGCTTTTTGGCGGCATCCCGGCCGGGGATATCGCGCGCGCTTCCCTCGTGATCCTCGCGATCGGCGTGTGCGCGCTGGCTCTGGGCTGGTATTGCTCTATCCTCTGTTACGACATTTTTTCGGCGGCAGGCTTGACATTATTGGTCATTCTTCTGGTATGCACGGAGCCGCTTTGGATCGGCCCGGTCATCGAATCGACCTCCAATGTCTCGCTGCTGATTCAGTCATCCCTGCTCATCAATCCCATCGTCGGCATGGCCTCATCCTTGGACTTCGACATTTTCAGGGCGGAGCCGTTTTATCAGATCTGCCCCATCGGGCAACGCAGATTCACGTACCCCCCGTGGTACGCTTCGGCTTCGTTCTATGGATTGGTATCCATTCTCCTGCTTTGGCGATCGGCGGCAGGAATCCGAAAATTGACAGTCCCGTCTACTTAACTGAAAGGAGTTTGTAGCATGCGTTCTACACGACTACTGATTGCCGGGTTGGTCCTGGTGATGATGTTTGTTCCGTCCCTGATGATTTCACAACAGAAAGCCGCCACCCCGGCTCCCAAAGCCGCAGCTGCGCCTGCCGGCCAGGCTTCCGCGCAGATGCACAAGGATTTGCTGGCCGCCATGGATCGGGGTGTGGCATTTCTGATTCAGAATCAGAAAGCCGACGGCGGTTGGGAAGACCATGTCGGTATCACCGCGCTGGCCGCCACCGCCATCCTCAAATATCCTGGAGAGAGCAAGTACAAGCAGGGGCCCGAAGTGAAGAAGGCGCTTGCCTACATCGCTGCCCAGGCCAAGCCCGACGGCGGGATTTATGGGAAGGGCCACGAAAATTACAGCACCGCCACCGCGGTCATGGCTCTCGTCGCCTCCGGGAATCCGGAATACAAGCCGCTGATCGAAAAAGGCCAGAAATATATGACGGGCATTCAGGTCGGTGCGGACGGCAAGGTAACCAAGACGGACAAGAATTTTGGCGGCATCGGCTACAACGGGCAGCAGCGGGCCGACTTGCCCAACCTGGCCTATGCCCTGGAAGCTTTGAAAGCTTCCGGAATTCCGGAAAACAGCCCCGTCTGGCAGAGGGCAGTCCAGTTCATCCAGCGCACACAGAATCGCAGCGAATCCAATGACCAGTCCTATACCGGCAACGATGGCGGTTTTGCCTATGGGCCGGGCCTTGGCTGGGAAGGCACCGGTACGAACTCGTATGGCAGCATGACCTATGCCGGGCTGCTTAGCTACAGCTATGCCAACGTGAAAAAGGGAGATCCGCGTGTCGAAGCTGCGGTGAACTGGATCAAACAGCATTACACCGTGGAAGAGAATCCTGGGGTTGGGCAGAAGACCGTTTACTATTACTACATGGTCTTTGCCAAAGCGCTCAAGGCTTACGGCGATCCAGTCATTGTCGATGCCCAGGGACGCCGGCACAACTGGCGCGAAGAGCTCGGCAAGAAGCTGCTTGAACTGCAGCACAAGGAAGGGTTCTGGGTCAATACCGAGCCGGCCGAATGGCAGGACAATAAGGTCCTGGTCACGGCCTTCACTCTGATTGCCCTGGAAAGTGCCCTCCAGTAGCCAGGTGGCAACAGCAGTCACCGCGAAGACCGCAAAGACCTCAAAGAATTGCAGTTATTCTTCTTCGAGGTCTTCGTGGTCTTGGCGGTTCGATGTCTGCATATGATATTTTCACAGCTTCGAAGCGCCGCCCGGGCGAGCATCACGCGCCTCCGGATTAGGAAGACCGACCATATGGCAAAGGGACAGAAGCCTGCACTGCTGATCCTGCTGCTCGGGATTGCCGAGTTATGCTATGCAGGTGCGTCCGGCGATACGCAGGCAGCGGCGCCGCTCGTTCAGGGGAATGTGATTGCCGGCTTCGACGGCTTTTACCGAATCGGCAAATGCATGACCGTCCGAATCCGCCTGGAAAACGCAGGGCCGGACCTCACATGTGAGGTCGACATTCCCGTGGCGCAGAATATATTCCGGCAGCCAGTGACCTT
>JBGQNR010000073.1:0-24073 GCA_041501225.1 Acidobacteriota bacterium | reverse complement strand
TCCTCACTCAGCCCCTCCAAAGCAATTGCTTATCATTAAATCTCGCTCAGGATCCCACCCACCGCAACTTCATGGTTATGGAAAGATCCAATATGGTCGACGGTAGGATCTAGCATCATAGGTGGCGCCACCACGAATGGTGCTTGTAGTGCAGTTCATCCATCGTGGGCATGCGATAGAAAGCAGTGGCCGCCTCATCCGCAAACCAGAATCCAGGCTGAATGGCCTTGTAGCTCATCGAGTCAAGGTTGGGATTGAGGCTCACGGTCTTGGTCAGCTTGGTCGGATCCGCCGTCAACTCCCGTAATGCATTGGGCAGGTTGGCAGGGTGCACATTCGGCAAAGGACCCATTCCGAATCCGAGCACTTCGTTGCGGCTCACGACTGTTTCCACGTCGATATCGTATTGAGTGAAGAAAATCTTGGGCGCGCCCTTCGACCATGTCTCCTTGGTGATGTACCTGCCAAACTCGTGCGGATCGAGAGGTGAGGCCACCAGCAATCGCAGCGGGCAAATCTCCTGATACACGCGCACGCGTCTTTGACTCCTGGCACTGGCCGGATCCTCACCCTTTTCCAATCCGAGAACCACGCCATCGGTCGTAACCAGATAAAGCTTGCGCAGCGCCGAGAATTCGACATGCTCCAGCACACGGTAGGACTTCACAAACTTGGTGCGCTTGGGCCCCCCGGCCTTCTCCGTCTGCTGCAGACACTCATCGATGCGCAGGTACTCATTTCGATAATTGATGTCCACCTCGGCAAAAATGACCTTGCCCTGGAAATGTCGAGGGCTGCCAATGGCGTAATGCTTGCCGAATGCCTCCGGCGAAAGCTGGGATGCCACCAGTGCTTCGTTGGGATACAGGATCATGTAGAGATGTTTTTCAAACTCAGGCATGTCATGCTCCTTCTCTCAGCAGACTCGAGGCATAAGCAGGACGGCCCCGGAGGACTACTATCCTATCACCGCAGCAAATTTCCTTCAACGATGCAACACCAGGTTCGATCTGGCAAATCCTCGAAAATAGCTCGATTCTATGAGGCCCAAAGCACCTAAACTTCGGCGCGCCTTCGGGAGATCCCTCTTATCCCGGCCTGACGGCCGCGCCTATTGACTGCCGGCCCTTCGGGCTTAATCCCCGAATGCACGAACTCTAGGCCCAGGATTTGCGCTCTGAGCTTCGCCCCTCTAAAAAGAGTGCACAAATCGAAAGGGGCGAACGAGACGTTCGCCCCTGATGAATCATGGATGGAAAGCGCGGTTCCGGTTTACTTTTTGCCGATGAAAATTTTCTTTTCGATTACGCCGCCGCGCGTTGACGAATAACGGAGCGTGCAGTCGGTACCAGCGATGCCGTTGAGCCGGATTTTAAAAGTCACCGGCTTTTTCTCATTGCCGTCGAGCTTATCGATGGCCACAGTGGGCCGGTTCTGCGGCTCTACAATGATCACCTTGTCCTGGCTCGTGCTCGGCTGCTGCGCGCCTTCACCGCCGCGGCCGCCGCGGCCGCCGCCACCTCCCATACCTCCCATGCCGGCGAAATCGCCGCGGCCTCCGCGTCCCCCCATTGCCTGCGTCGAAGTCATGCCGGCCGGGAATACCATGGAGACGGTGTCGGGACGCACGATCTTGACCAGCTGTGCCTGGCGCAGAGCTGTGGGGATGAATCCCTGATTTTCCACACTAAGCTCGATCGTGTACTCGTCGCCCTGCGCGGTAACCTTCGGTTCCGCCATGAAAACTTTGGGCAGGCTCGCAGCCAGCATGAGGTTGAAGCGCGCTTCCTTCTCCGCCCAGATTTCGAGCAGTTCGGGTGGTGGATTCTGGCTCCAGAATTTCGGATTCCAACCGCCCACTTCCACTTCGCCATAGTCGGGATGAATGACTTTAGTCCAAGGCTGGAAGCGGCTGACTTTGAGTTCTTTGTCATTGTACTGAAGGCGGTCCAGCTCATCGACCACGCCATCCTTGTTGTAGTCGCCGACGTTCCCACCGTTCCAGAGTTCGTCGCCGTACCAGATCGCCCCGAACTGCCAGTAGCCGAAATCAGGGCTGTGGCCAAAAAGCGGGCTGCCGCGGCCGCCGCTGTAATCCATGTAGACGTCGCCGGCACGCGCATAGCCGGTAATCTCTTTCCCTTTCGTGTCGAACGTTTTGTAGAGCGCCAGGTCCTCCGGATACATGCGTTCCTCGCTGGGCGAGGTCGACGGCGGCCGCAGGAGCATGGGCACGGAGGTGTCCATCGTGTTCACGACCGAAACATTGGGATGGGAAAGGAGGAATGTGACCACGGCACGCGTCTCGATTTCCGAGAGCGGGTATTCGCCGGCGCCGTTCTGCGTGAAGCCGCGGCCCGTTTCCTCGGTCTCCGGCCGCCAGTTTTCCGGGTAGTTGCGATGGAGGTCGAGTCCGCCTATGCCGTCTTCGTTGATCCTGCCGTCTTTGTCGTTATCGATGCCTTCGGACATCAGCCGGTAATCCCCCTGTTCCCCCGGCCTCACCCTCCTCATCAACCGGCCTTTGGGATCACGCGTATCAATAACGCTATCACCCTGGCCCATCGGCACCTTGATCCGCATCTGACGCACGAAGCCGTCGCCGTCGAGATCTTCGGCAGGATCCTCATCCAGCAGGCCGTCGTCATCATCATCATGGGGACGAATCGTGCTGCGGAGCGTCTGAGCGGTTTCTAAATAGAGAAGGTTGCCGTCCGGATTGTTTACGGGCCGGAAATAATAGGTGAAGTTGTCCAGCAGGCGGGTGATTTCCTTGTCCTTGCCATAATTGGTAAGCATGTGATTCAGCATCCACAGCGCCGATTCGGCTGCAGTGACTTCACCGGAATGCCGGTTGCCCTCGACATACATGGCAGGCTTGTCCGTGGCCTTGCCGGTTTTTTTGTTCGTAACGGTCAGCTGGTAAATATCGGTTCCACCGAAGCTCTGGGCAACCACGTACAGATCGACCAGGTTAGGATACTGTTTCTCCCACTTTTTGAAAAATTCGATCATTTCCGTGTATTTGTGATAATGCTTGAAATCCATGACGCCTTCCTGGAGCGGAGTCGTTTCAACCAGGAAGTTGCGCTTGAAATAGCTGGGCCCATGGCGCAAGCCGGGAACGATCCAGAACTTGGATTGGCCTTCCTTCCCTGCCTGGACCTGAGCTCTGGTGTCGCTCAAGACAGGAAGCAGGATCAGACAAAAAGCCAGTATGAGGACTAGTACGATTCGCTTCATATGCTGTCTCCTTCAATGACGGGGTGGATCAAGGAACGGCCGGACCGATCTTGCCCTGTTTCCTCATCATCCCAGCAGAGGGCACTGGGCCCTGGCACCATCGGCTGCAAAGCTTGAATGGACAAGATAAAACTCCAGCTCCAGGAATGCCACATATTTCTGCTGTCTGAAGATGCTTGGCCGGGCCGGCAATTGTCAGTATGATCGGAGTGCAATATTTACCGTTCCATCCGTGTACCTTCGGCAGGAGTGACATCATGAGGAATCATTCCAACGCCTGTGTGCATGGAAAGCCCCGGAGCCCAGAAACAAATCATTGCGGAAAACATGCTGTTCCACGATAAAACCGCAAAATAGATGTAGGAAATAATCAGCCACATGCAAAGAACGACACCCGTTACTTCGCACCACAATCTGGATCCGCAATTCACTGGACTCCTGCATTCGTCAATCGTCATTCGTCATTCGCCATTCGTCACTCCAAAGGAGACCCCATGTCTTTCCGAGAGAATAAGGGACTGTGGTTGAGCGTAGGCGCAGCCGTGATCGCACTTGGCGTATTGATCTGGCTCCTGGTCAGCGGCGCGCCGCGAACGCTGGTAGTTCTTTTTACGGATGTCGGAGAGCTCAAACGAGAGGATCCGGTTCTGTGGCATGACTACGTTGTGGGGCGGGTGGTGAAGATCGAACCCCTTGTGGATAACCAGATCGGCGTCACCCTCCGGTTGAACGAGGATTACGCGCAAAAGCTCACCCGCGGCACACGGTTCACCTTGAAACGAGCGGCTCTATTTGGCTACGTGGGCAGTAACGCCATCGTTGTCGAGACTCCATCCGAACCCGGCCTGCCCTATCTCGAGGGTGAGCGCATCCAGGGGATCAGTCCGCCCAAACCCACTCTGGTGGAGCAAGGCAAACAGGTGACCATCGAATACTGGCAGCGACTCAAGGATCAGGCGGCAGAGCTCATCGATCAATACGACAAATCACCCTATCGAAGGGAAGTCGAGGACGCTTTTGCTCAATTGAAAACCCTGGCCGAAGAAGGAGCCAGCCAGGCCAAGGAAGGCTTGGAGCAGTTTCGTAAGGATCATCAGAAGGACCTCGACGCGGTGGTAAAGAAGCTTGAACGGGCGCGCGATTGGATCAGGGAAAAAGGAGATGAGGCCGGTGCCCGCCGGATACAGGACGAGATTGACAGGCTCAAGAAATGATAAATCGGGATTGACGATTGACAAAAACGGATGCAGTAATCTGAGATCAACCAGGCCAACTCAAAATGCGTGACTTAGTACTGTGGTTCATAAATACGGCAACGTAATTATGGAATCGTGTACTTAGGACCTGCCCATCATTCGTTAATCGTTACTGCTTGTCAGATCCGGGCTTTTTTGATTCCTCGGCTTTCAGTTGAGGTACGAGGTTGATGAGTTTCTTTAGATCGATGCCGGCTAGATGCTCCACGATCGGAGGCAGCTGGGCCATGATCTCGGCAACATCGCGCGTGACCTTGCTGGCACCGGCGCCCGAATTTTCTCCTCCAGTACTGACAATCGTGATCGACTCCGTCTTGCTCAACGGCTGGGCTATGGCCTGAGCGATCTCTGGTAAGGTCTGAAGGATGAGCTGGATCACAGCCGCCTCGTTGTACTCCTTCCAGGAGGAAGCCTTCTTGGCCATGGCTTGAGCCTCAGCCGCTCCCTTGACAGCCACGACATCCGCTTCTGCTGTACCCGTGGCTTTTACGACTTCGGCTTGCGCGAAGCCTTTCGCCTTTTGCGCCTCCGCCTGGCCCCGCGCTTCGGTTTCGTATTTGAAGCGGTTGGCCTCCGCCTCGGTCTGGATCTTGTACCGTTCAGCGTCAGCCTGTCGTTTGACGGTGGCTTCGAGCTCCTTTTCGCGCCGCAGGATTTCGCGCTCCTGAACCGCGATCTGTTGCTCTTTTTCGATGACGGTGACCTGCACTTCTTCGCGCTTCAGCGATTGATTGGTCTTGTAGCGTTGCAGGTCATAGGCGAGGTCGGCCTGCGCCTTGGCTTCATTCGTCGTGGCATCGTAGCCGGCTTTCTGCAACAGGAAGTTCTTCTGGGCTTCGGCAATCTGGGTTTCCGCCTGGAACTTGGCAATTTCTCCTGCCTGGCGCGCCGCCGCTGATTTGATGGTGGCATCGCGATCCGCTTCGGCTTGTGCGATGACCGCGTCACGCTTCACCTCGGCCGTGCGCGGCTTGCCCAGCGCCTCGAGGTAGCCGTGAACATCCCGGATATCCTTCAGGGTGAACGACACGATCTGAATTCCCATGTTTGCGAGGTCGGAGACCGCCACCTCCTGAACCGACGACGCAAATTGATCGCGATTCCTGTAGATGTCCTCAATGGTCATCGTCCCCACGATGGCACGCAGGTGTCCTTCGACTGTCTGCATGGCGATGTCCTTGATCTGCTCGGGTGTCTTGCCGAGAAACTGCTCTGCCGCCGTGCGGATGGATTGCTCGTCACCGCCTACCTTGACCTGAGCTACGCCATCGACAATGATCGGCACACCGGGCCGGGTGTAGACCTCAGGAGTCGTGATGTCGAGAGTCATGATTTCGAGGCTCAACAAGTCGATTTTTTCAACCAGCGGCAGGATGAAGGCGCCGCCGCCGCGCCGGATGCGAAAACCTACCTCGTCGGTGCGTCCATCCGGAGTTTTGATCTTGTACTTGCGGCCCGAGATGATCATGACCTGGTTGGGGCCCACTTTTTTATAGCGGCGCGCTACCGCATATACTGCCAAGATAAACGCGAGAGCGAGACCTGCAATGACAGTGACCACGTTGATATCGCTAAACGACATAGTCTTACCTCATTGACTCAGGGTTCCTTTGAAAACGAACTCTTGCACCGGTCTCATGCGGTGCGACACGCTACTCTCCGATCAGTGAACGCCGGGCTGGGAGGCGTTGCGAACGTAATACACGTTTCCGACCACCCGGGTAACCTCCACGGGGGTGTTGCGCCCAATGGCCTTGCCGTCTTCGGATCGAGCCGGTCCGATCACGCGCGTCCCTTTGGCAACAATCGCCACCTCGCCGGTGCCGTTCTCCGGGATCGGGGTGATGATTTGAACCACCCTGCCGACCATGTCGTTGATGGAATATTCACTCCCCGCCTGCGTGTTTCTAAAAAGAAGCGTCAGCGCGCCGAACGTTCCGCAGCTGAGCAGGACTCCTGTCAGCAAAGCCACCAGAACGCCTTTCCCTACAGAGAGCTGGAAATAGGAATTGGCAAGGAGTCCCCCGCCGCCGAAACCGGTGAGAAATGTGGCAACGACCGTCGGGCTCAGCGGAGAAATCGGCAGATCAGTCCCGACATCCATATGGATGTCGTGCACGTCGCCGCCGCCAAACAGATGTCCCGCCAGGCCGACGATGACAGCGTAGCCAAGGCCGATCGCAAAGCTCAGGAAGTAGACAATTCCGACAGACATGCAGGTACCTCCCCAGGCACGTACCAGGTTTTGGAGATTAGCAGTCGGCCCATTGTATTAAAAACCCCGCCCATTGTGTATCATTTAGTTCCGCGGGCATCTGCGGCTAAAGTTTTTATAAACCCTTCATCTCTGCGGAATTGTCATTTGGTTATGGCTTTGCCGTGCCGCGCTTTTCGTGTATTTTGTGGCCGAGGGCGTGCTGAAGGGAATCGTGCCGGCAAAACGGCAGGGCATCGTCAAACCGAGGACATATCATGATTTTGCGCATCCTGCACTGGGCGAGCCGCCTCATTCTCGCCGGGATTTTCCTTGACAGCGGTTATGTCAAGCTGCAATCGCCGTTGCAGTTTGCCGCAACTCTCACGGCATACCAATTGTTCCCCGAGAGGCTGATCCCCCTGATTATCACCTATCTTCCGTGGATCGAAGTCGCGTTGGGAATTCTTCTTCTGACCGGGTGGAAGACGCGATATTTTGCCGCGGCGACCGCGGGACTGCTGTTGATGTTTACGCTGATTCTTGCGGTGACCTATTTTCGCGGTATCGATGCCGACTGCGGTTGTTTTGGGCCTGGCGACCGAATCTCTCCCCTGACGATTACGCGCGATGGGCTGTTTCTCCTGCCCGCGGTTTTTCTGATCGTTGAGGCGGAGATCCGCAAGCGCTGGTCTCGCCCGGAGGTTAGCTTTTAACAGGAGCCGATTATGGCCTTCAAAAGGGAGTTTTCGAGCTTCAGCCAGCGGCTTGCCGACTTCGCCGTTCGTTTCGAAACCGGATCCGGCGCCAGCCGGGACAAGGACGGATGCGGACACGGAGCCCGGCGCTCGGCGTTTAATCGCGATCTCCGCGACCTGTTCACCAAAGGGGTCACGCGCGAAGAACTGAGAAACCTGTTCGAGCGCGACGCTCGCGAGGCGTTTCGTTTTTACGCGCGCGAGGTTGATTTTGCCGCCATCGAGCACTTGCCCTGGTACAAGCGTTACCCGGCGATCGCCTGGAAAATATTCGTTGCATTAGCACATAAACTGAGCCCCGCGCGCCGGATCTTCTTCGCTGCGGCTACCTTGGCTTTTATCCTCGGTTGGATCCAGCAATTCATTTTTCTATCCCAGGCCGCCGATGTCCCCCACAGCTCAGGGGCACTCTGGCTGTTCATTTCGTTTGCCATCCTCTTTTTGCTTCTCTTCATTGAGCTGCGCGACAAGCTGGATTTGAAGGGGGACCTGGAAATTGCCCGGGAGATACAGTTTGGCCTCGTGCCCCAAGGCCCCTTTCAAAAAAATGGCACCAGTATCTATTGCTATATGAGGCCTGCCAACACTGTGGGTGGCGATTATTACGACATAATAGAACTCGAGAACGATCGTCTGGCAATCCTCGTCGGGGATGTATCAGGCAAAGGAATGCCCGCCGCGCTGCTGATGGCACTCTTGCAGGGGAGCGTCCGCACCCTGCTGACGGCCGGCTACCGGGGCGCCGAACTGATGGCTAAGCTCAACGTGTACCTGTGTTCCAATATCCCGGAGAACAGACTCGTAACCCTCTTCTATGGCGAGCTCGATACGGTAACGGGAGGACTGCTCTACATAAATGCCGGCCACAATCCCCCGCTTCTGCTCCGCAATAATCAAAGCCCGGAGCGCCTCGCGGCCACTGCCCTCGTCCTCGGCATCGATCCCGGAACGGGTTTCGAAAGCAACACGACGCAAGTCAACCCGGGAGAGCGTTTGCTGCTCTACACCGATGGCGTTTCCGAGGCCTTCAACCTCCGGGAGGAAGAATACGGAGAGGCAAGAGTTTCGGCTTTTCTGCAGACACACGCAACGGTGCCTCCCAGTGAACTGATCCAGGAACTTGTAAGTGATGTCCTGAAATTCTGCGGCGCAGCCCGGCTCACAGATGACATGACCTTGATGACCATTGCGCGCTGAGGTCCGTAGAGTGCACTCGGTAGTAACGAACCATGATTCACAGGCCGCTTTCACAGTGCGGCGCGAAAAAAAGGTATTTCCTTTAAGAATGGTTTAGAATAGCGGCGGATTGCCACTACCATATTCTGGAACGCATAGCCATGACCGAGTCTACTTTATTGCGCCAGATCGGGGAAGCCAACAAGAGCTTCCTTTCGGGATCCCCCAGATTTCTCGATTCGGCCGGAGAGCCGTTTGTTGTCGTTGCTTGTATTGATCCGCGGCTTACCGGGTTTTTGGAACCCGCCCTGGGACTGCCAAAGCACCGGGCCGTGGTGATTCGCACAGCGGGCAACCAACTCTCCGAAAGAACCCGGGATGAATTGCGGTCCATTGCCGTTGCGCTCTATGTCAAGAATGCCAGGGAAATCCTGATCGTGGGCCACTCGGACTGCGGCATGTCCACCTTCTCGGCTGCAGATGTGGCGGAAGCATTTCGCAAGGCGGGGATCCCACGCAGCGCTTTCGGCGACGACGATCTCCGCATCTGGTTCGGCGCATTCGGCAGCATCCGCGAGAATGTCATCGGCAGCACCACATTCCTGCGCAAATCGGGCATCGTGCCGCGCGACGTGAAAATCCACGGTTTGCTCCTCGATACCGACAAGGGAACCATGGAGGTAGTGGTGGATGGAGATCTGGTCCGGGAGACTGCCGCTCCATCGGTAGCTGTGTCGGAGCTCAAAGTAGCTGAAGCGCCAGCGGGTACGACGGGAAAAAAGGAGGTGGCACCCGCTGCGACCCCGCCAAGCGTTCCAGTACCGCCGCCACCCGCCCAGGCACAGGCCGAACCGACGGCCAAGAAGGGACCGATTATCGTTGGGCCGCCGGTCACCAAGACGGAGCCGGCCGTTGCGCCTCCCTCTTCCTTGCTCGACGCGGCGCTGGTTTTGCGGGATTTCATCAATCGAGAACGGCAGAACCAGCAGATGCAAAAAGCTGTAGCGGATTTGAAGGCACTCTGGAAGCAGGAGAGAAATCCCTACCGCGTCTTCACCGAACTGCAGAAGATCGGGCACGCCTACGAGACGCGGTATCCTCGACTCCCCGGTGCGCTAGTCTATCTGGAAAATGCAACCCGATCGGGCCACGCCGACAAAATCGGATTCGGGGAAATAATGAAGCGCATCCTCGATTGAGTGTGCATTCCCACATGCGGTGGATTGCCGTGCTGGAACGCACTGCCATGCCTCCAGCTTATGCGCCGGTCCGAAGAGACACAGACTGATCTACGACATGAGTGTGGCTATTTGCGCCGCGCGGGGGAGGTAGTCTCAGCTCTCACTGTCTTCCGTGAGGACAGAACCCGGTTTGGAGTGGAGATTGTAGGATCGGATGCTGCAATCGTAAAGCCGCTCACCTGTGCATCGGCCAATATATCCAGGGTCGACGGTAGCCGGCGCTCATCGGAACCAATCCCTGCCATCAGGGCGCCGTAGGTAACCTTCAGGGCATCAATGTGAGAGGTGATTCCGGCTCGATTGGTTGCCAGGGGAATTACCGTGCCGGCATAGGCGAGGTCGCCCGTTATTTTGAGGGCACCCTGTTTCGCTTCCGCCATAAACGCGGTATTGGCGGCACACATCCCCAAGGCGTGTCCGATCTCATGCAGTGCCACCGACAAAAGGTCGACGTGTCCCGCGGCCATTCCGGCAGGGCTGCTGAAGATACGTGCAACGTTGACAAGGCCACCCCCCAGATCCTGATACTGTTCGGTCCGGCGTCGATACTCATCGCTGGAATCGGGAGTCGGGTCGAGATAGAAAGAAGCCGCGCCGCTGTTGTCAAAAAGTATGATGCCGGCCATCTCGCGGTTTGGGATTCCGCCTTGTTGCAGAAGAGTGTGTATCCCGGCATCACCAACCGGAGCCCAGCCGAAATGGAGCGTTATGGTGATCGGATCCGAATAGGCGGATTCCCATATCCGCGCGGCGGTATTCACAATATCCATCAGGTTGCCGCCGCCGACCGCATTGGCCGGGGGATTGCCGCCCATGAAACTGGTGATTACGGTCAGCGCCGAGGCATCGGGGGCGTACAGACATCCTAATACCAATAACATCAGGAAAATCTTCCCGGCGACCTTCATGACCTTCTTTGCCACTCCCTACTGCAATCTTCGAGCAGTGGGACGAGCACTTCGCTCGTCCCACGCTCAGCCTCAACCGAGCTAGTTTAGATAGGCAGCTAGAGGGGGGGATGCGAGATCTACACAAGCCACATCCCATCTGCCACCGTCAAAGAGGCGCAATTCCATGGCCACATGCCCGGACCCGCCGCACCAGATCACAGCGATTACGCTCGTATGTTGATTTTCCATAATGGTTTATCTCATTTCATTCCGCGGCATTCTTCCTGGAGCCGTTGACGCTGCCTCATTCCCAACTGTAAAGAATTCCGACACCAAAACCGGGTATGGCTGGACCATCAGATACAATTATTATAATAATCCCATAGGTTTACAGCGAATCCGTTGAATGGGGAAACTGTAAAATGACCCGACACATTTTCTGCGGTTGACAGCGGAGCAACAGGCAGGTCTTGCACGTTCTCAAGTTGAACTCGCCTTT
This sequence comes from Acidobacteriota bacterium, assembly GCA_041501225.1. Classification (GTDB taxonomy): domain Bacteria; phylum Acidobacteriota; class UBA6911; order UBA6911; family UBA6911; genus JAFNAG01. Next base: position 12,816 of record JBGQNR010000073.1, on the reverse strand, counting down.
CAGAGCAGGCCCAGATTAGTATAATCTTGAACAGTTCGGACCAGCTTTGGGTCCAGAATGGTTATTTCGCTGAACTTCAGGACGAAGGAGCATGTTCTTGCAGCCCAGGCAGGTCGCCTTCGGAATCGCCAGAATTTGCATTGTCGCCTTGCCGGCGATCGCCACCTTTGCACTCGATGGCATCCCTGCCTCGCGAGGCATCGCTTCCGAAGTGGATGTTACCTTACCGGCCTCATCACTCTCCTTGCACTCCCCCACCGGGGAGAAACACGCATTGGGCTCGAGGCAGACCATCAAGGTGGAGGTTGCGCTCGTCACCGTGCCGGTCATCGTTACGGGCAAACAAGGAAGTTTTGTTCCCGACCTGAAACAGTCGGACTTCCGCATTTTCGAAAATGGTACACCTCAAGTGATCGACCGGCTCATTCCGGATGCCGACCCATTTAACATCGCCCTCATGATCGATAGTTCCGGCAGCACACACTTTAAGTTTGGCGAAATGCAGGATGCGGCACTTGAGTTCATCGATTCGTTGCGCCCGCAGGACCGCGTCCTGGTCGTCTCCTTTGGCAATGAAGTTCATTTTGGCTCTGATTTTACCGAAGACCGCGCGCGCCTCCGCCGTTCGATACATGAGACACGCAGCGAAGGCGGCCAGACTCATCTGTACGATGCGCTGGAACAAGTGATAAAAGAGCGCCTCGACCCCATTGCCGAGCGCAAAGCGATCGTGCTCTTTACAGACGGTGTGGATAACGAAAGCCGGCAGGCCGGATCCGCCGACACGCTGGCAACGATCGAGAAGTCCGACATCATTGTCTATGCGATTCAGTACGACACCAGAAAAGACGGTGTGCCTGACCGCTTCCAGGTGCCCCTGCCGCCGGGTTATCCCAGCTTCAACATGCTGTACCATGATGCTGTCAGATATCTGCGCGCATTAACCGGCCACAGCGGCGGCCGGCTCTATCACGCCGAATCGACTGTCAGTCTCAAGAATGCATTCGTGCAGATTGCGGAAGAGCTGCGCCGCCAATATACCCTCTGTTATTATCCGGCCAACCAGAAGCGGGATGGTTCCTTTCGCCGCATTCGGGTGACCGTAAGACAGTCCGGCGTTATCGTCCGCGCGCGCACGGGTTACCGCGCCGGCAAATAGCAGGCGATGACTTCACCACCCACCGGACGGGATGGATGTGATGAACCGCCTTTTCAGAGACGAGTTTCCCGCAATGAAAAAATGCCTTGGTGCGTTGTTCGGAGTGCTCATCTTTGGCCTGCTTTATTGCTACGGTCAGAGCCTGCCTCTCTATTTCATCATGATGGCGGATCCGCAGTTCGGCATGTACGCCGCGGATAAGAGCTTCGCTCAGGAAACCGCGAACTACGAGTTTGCAATCGCCACAGCCAACCGCTTGAAGCCTGCCTTCGTGATTGTCCTGGGGGATCTGGCAAACAAGGCGGGAGATCCTGCGCAGATCCGCGAGGTTAAGCGGATCTCTCACGGGATGGATCGCTCGATACCTTTGTACTACGTAGCCGGCAATCACGACGTCGGCAACGAACCGACGCCGCAATCGCTTGCAGCCTTTCGGAAAAAGTTCGGCCGGGATTATTACAGTTTCAGAACCGGCCCGGTCTACGGCATCGTTTTGAACTCAACCTTGATTCACGCCCCGAAAAACGCAATGCGTGACTATCTCGAACAGGATGCCTGGCTAAAAAAAGAATTGGAGAAAGCAAGGGCCGCTGGGGCGGAGCAGACCCTCCTTTTCCTTCATCATCCCCTGTTTTTGAGAGACTCGCAGGAACCTGACCAATACGAGAACATCCCCCTCGAGCGGCGCCAACCGCTGCTGGAATTATTCCACAGGTATGGCATTCGAAATATCTTCTCCGGCCACACTCATAAAAACGTGCTGGCCAGGGACGGTGATTTGGAAATGGTCGCGACCGGTCCGGTGGGCAAGCCTCTGGGGCAGGACGGCTCAGGAATCCGCGTGGCCATGGTGACCGCCAACGGTGTAGTGCACCGCTACTACGATTTCGGCGCCCTCCCTGAAAGCCTCGGCGACATTCAAAAGTGACGATAACCAGAGGAGAGAGCGCTTCAGGCTCAAGGGGACTACTTTGGGAGCAGTCCCTCATGCGCGTGGCGCGCTCCCTACTACGCATGAAAAACGATGGCCTTTTTAAGGCAGCCACGAATGACACGAATGGGCAAGAAGTTCGTGTCATTCGTGGCTGCTTTTGCAGTTTTGGGCGAGGTGTTTTTGGAGCAGATTGTTCCTCTACTCCCCCACAATGATCTTTATGAACTCAATGAGCTGCTGAAGGTCATCAAGGTCGATGGTTTCCACCAGACTGCCGGGATAGGCAACCGGAATGGCGAGGGCACAAACGTCCGCATTGGTGCCGAACGCGCGGACTTCCGGCGGAGTTCCGGTCGGCGAAGGCGTAAGCCTGATTTTTGCACCTGCGACTGCAGTCGCGCCGCGCAAGAGCTGGCTCGCCGTGCCCGGCGAATTCGCGTCGGGAACCAGCACGCCGCTGTCGAGAATCTCGACGGGATCCTGGCCGCCGCGGCCGGTCCCGCGCTGAAATGCGCCCAGGACCAACACCTGTTTGGGCGCATAGCGCCGCGCCAGGCGCGCAACTCCGGAGTTGTTCATCGCGCTCTGGGTAGCCCAGGCAAAAACCACGCCCTTCCCTGTCTTTGCGCCGGATGCCTTCAACACCTCCATGAGTGCGAATGCCCCGAACTTCCGACTCAGCATTGGGCCGGCAATACGATTCTCTGCCAGCAGGGCGATGTCTTTGACTGCGGTCACAGGTTCGAGCAGCTCAATCCCTCTAGCCTGGGCCTCTTGCCTGGAGCGGGCGCCAATGTCGATCAGGAGTTTTTCCAGGGTCAGGTTGTCCCTGCGGCCCCGAACCAGGTGCGACGAGGGCAGCGCAACCACGCCTCGGATCATGCCGCCCTTAGCGGCAATGTCCACATAGTGCCCTTCATGGAACTGGGGGAACAGGGTACTCAGCGTTCTGCCGCCCGGCGCTGTGACGCGCAGAAAGCCGTCTTCGGTGATATCCGTGACCAGATATCCGGGTTCATCCACGGAGGTGACTACCAGCAGCTGCGGGTTTTCACCGCCCACCTGTACAGTCAGATTCCCCATGTTGTCGGTTTCAGATTTCACGCCTGCTGGCAGCTGCGATTTCAGGAATGCGATGAATTGCGCCTCTCTCCCGGTAACCGCGGGAACACCGGCATATTGAACGAAGCCGTCCCGCAGCTTCGGGGCCACTTGCGCGGCAGTCGAGATTGCGCTCAGAACCACTACAATCATGCATAACAACAAACATTTCGAGGTCCTCACTTGCTCCTCCGTCTGGATTGAGATTTCGACTGCTAAAAAGATTCGGAGATCGCGGCAATGAGATCCGCCAATGCCAGCATGTCCCGGATGTCCATGACCGAGACATAGGAATGCGAGTAGATACCCGGCCACGAGAGTGGTATGTCAACGGAACCCTCGGCCAGGAAGACCGAACCGTCATTGCCCCCGCTGGTAATTCCCCACTGAACGGGTATTTTCCGTCCTTCCGCAATCTTGCGGATTTTCAGGACTGCCTCCTCTGGCGCGATATTGCTATTATCGAACACGCGCAGCACGGCACCTCGGCCCAGAGGCGTGTAGCCGATGTTTTTGGGATCAAATGGGGCATCAGAAGAAACAAACGTGTCTACGGCGAGAACATAATGGGGAGCATAGGTCTTGGTCAGGCCCCGGGAGCCACTCAAACCGGTCTCTTCCTGCACGACCCAGGCGAATGCAACGGTTTTTGCCAGCTGTTTTCCGACGAGCCGGCGCAGTGCGAGGATCTGGGCTGTGCAACCGCCTCGATCATCGGTGGATCCGGCAGCAGTCTTGTACCTGCCCATGGGGGTGATTCTCTTGGGCTGGAGGATGAAGTCTCCCGGACTGATGCCTAGAGCCTCGGTCGCCGCTTTCGTGTTCGTGCCCAGGTACACCACCAGATCATTGGCGGTGTGATCGGCTGGATTTGGATCGCGATAACTTTTTCTGGGCGCGATAATGCCATCCATGACACCCGTCTTTGTGTGGATCTTGACGACCTTGCTCTCCCAGATGGTGGAGAAAGATCCTCCCCTCACTCTGGTCTTGAGGGTACCATCCTGGTTGATCTCGCTTACTTCGAGCCCGATTTCGTCCATGTGGGCAATGAACATGATCTCCGGCTTGCCTGAGCCAAGCACCACGACCAGGTTCCCCATCTCATCGACGACAGGTCTCACCTCTTTGGGCAGCAGTCCCTTGATCTCCTCCCTCACCTTATCTTCATGAAAGGAGACCCCAGGCACTGTGATCAACTTCTGGAAGATTTCCCTGGCCTCTTTTTCCGGGAAGCCCTGGGAAAAGGACCAGGCGCCAAAAGCAATGATGAAGAGAAACACCACGGGAAAGGTGCACGTAAATGCATTTTTGCGCATGTGCGGCTCCATAGCTAGGCAATGGATTGTGGGTAAAACAGAGCGACAGTGTATTGCCAATCACGCCAGATAGGAAGTCGAAAAGAAGACGAATCAACTTGCGTCAGGAAATGGAATGGCCTATAAGCAACTGTCATTCAGCTTGCGCAAGAGAGGAAGAGGAGTGCGTTTATGTCAAGAAGAGTGCGGTTATTGCTCGTCCTGCTGTCGGCCATCGTATTGGCGGCATTCGTAGTTTCAATGTCAGCGCAGAACCAACAGCAGAGGACTCCGCCCCCCACACCCCCGGATCGTAAGGCCTACACCGATGCCATGGCAGTCAAGGAGCCAGACAAGAAGATCGAGGCTCTGGAAAATGTCATTAAGGAATTCCCGGACGGTCAGTCGGCGACAACGGCCCAGCAGGCTATTTTTGACACGCTGGTCAAAAACTTTCCTGATCAGGTGGCGAGAATCCGTCAACAGACTGAAAAGATCATCGTGAAGGCAACGGACGCCCAGAAACCGAGCATTTATAGCAACTTGGCGACCCAACTCTTGGATGCCAAAATCCTCCTGGATGAAGCTGAGGCCTTTGCGAATCTGAGCCTCGCGTTGATTGAGCAGGAACTCGCCAAGCCGCCCGCAACTCCGGAACCACCGCCAACTGCCAATGCGCAAGGAAATGCAAATGCCCGACCGGGGCCCAATCCGCAGGCGGGCCTGGCGCGCGCCAAAATCGGCTCCCAGTTAACGCTGGGCCGGCTTTATTTGAGCCAGGGCAAACTCGATGACGCAGAAAAATATCTGAAGGCTGTAGTTTCAGCCAATCCCGCAGCTCCGGCAGCTCAGCTTAGGACCGCGCAGTTGTCCATGGCGGAAATCTATGAAAAGCGCGGAGACAGCCAGAATGCGCTCAACACCTACATCAACGCAGCGGCCTCCGCCAAGATACCCGCAGCCGCGCGCCAGGCGTTGAATTCGCTTTACGCAAAAGCCCACAAAGGATCGATGGCCGGACTCGAGGAGATGCTGGATGCCAAGTATCTCGAGGTCAACCCGCCGCCATTTACGGTGGAGCCTTACAAAGGCACGGAAAAACGCACGAAGCGAGTGGTGCTGGCTGAGATTTTTACAGGGTCAGGATGCCCGCCTTGCGTCGCGGCAGATCTGGCGGCAGATATCGCGATGAAGCGATATAACAATCAGGAACTGGCCGTGATCATGTATCACGAACACATTCCCCAGCCTGACCCCATGTCCACTCCTCAGACGCGTGCGCGCTTTGATTTTTACACGGCCAGCCTCGAGTCGAGGGGGGTTCCCACTCTAGCCATCGACGGGTCTTTTACAACCGGCGGCGGCGCGCGGAACCAAACGAAGGGCGTTTATGATCGCATTACCCAGCAGATTGAAAAGAGGCTGGAAGTGCCCGAGGAAGCGAACCTGAAGCTCAAGGCATCGCTGAGCGGAAACACGGTCAAAACGAGTGTTGCGCTGGATAAAGTGACGAGTGAATCCCCCGACCTCAAACTTAACATTGTTCTGGTTGAGGAGGAGCTGCGGTACACCGGCGAGAACGGGATTCGGTTGCATCCCATGGTGGTGCGCAGCCTGGCAGGACCCGACGGCACCGGCCTGCCGGTCAACGCCAAGAGTGCTCAGAGCCTGACATGGGATTTCGATCTGGCCGCGGTCAGCGCTGGAATCAAAAAGCACCTCGACGAATACGAGGCGGGCGGGCATCGTGGCAATGCCTTCACATTTACGGAGAAGAAGTACGAGATCAATCCGAAGGATCTGTCGGTCGTGGCTTTTGTCCAGGATGAAAAGACCAAGGTGATCCTGCAGAGCGTCATTATCAAAATCAGGCCTTAGGCAGATGCGCTAGCCTGGATTGTTCATAAAGTCGCCGGTTCGGCGTCTCGCACCACGAAGCAAAAGCCTAACGCAGAGGGCGCAGAAAAGGAACACCACTCTCTGCGTGCTTCGGATTTTTTCTGCTCCCTCTGCGTTAAAGCCTTGAAAAATAGCGATGGCACAGGATGCGTTGAACACCGGTTCCCCGGAATCCGCTAACGGCTACCGCAGCGATTTGGAAACTCGGCGTTCTCCAATTTACCCGATCATGAAGCAGAAACCTGGGTGACCCGAACCACCGGAGCTGCTTCCACCAGCTGCAAAAGAACATCCCGGGCGGACTCCGCCGTGATTGCCTGTTCGGGGAGATACGCCACAAGCCAGGTGAGCTCGGTATCGGGGGTAACCTTGACCCGCTCGTTCCCAGTGATTGGGGCATCCAGGGGACCGTAGGCATCGGTAAGAAGTGGTTTGCCCTCCAGATTGAATGGGCCTCGCAACGATTCGTATCCTTCCCCTGCCCGGCCCGCTCGCCAGATGAACGGCGGCGTGAAGGTACCCTCGCGCATTACGCAACAGGGCACTGCCAGTTCCACCGACAGGCAGTTATTAATGTCGACCAACGGGTGGAGCACCGGCAGTTCATCGCCTTTCAGCACTCTGCGCAGCAACGCCTCGGATGCCGGGCGATAGCGTGTCGGGTCGCAGCCTGCCGCACGGAACAGTTTCCGAAGAGCGGCAACCGTCGGGTCGGCGGCGAGACTCTCTAGGGTCAGGCGGGCTCTGGCCTTGCGCACAACCTCGGCGCGCAAGGCGGCAAGCTGATCCAAGCCCCCGGCCACCAGCTCCAGCCGAGCCCAAAACAGTAGCCAGCCCTGGAGTTCCTTGGTCACTTCAAAAGGTGGTTTTTCCATAACTGTCCATTCTTCAAACGCAGGTACGTGCAAGAGGCTGCCCGCGCTCATTAAGTGCTTCACTTTTCTGCAAGCAGCTCCGCTAGGTACTTTCCCCAGATGGCGGGGATCGAATGCGTGCCGTGGCCGGCAGTCTGGTCGCTTATGGGTATCAGGATGTAGCGGCCTCGCTTGACGCGTTGGATCTCTCGCTCCAGGATGCCGAGTTCAGGCGGATTGACTTGATCGTCTGCCGAGTTGACAGCGTACAGAGGAGCCTTGATTTCTCCGAGGTGCGGCGCCGGGTTGTAGTCGCGCGAGGCTTCAACCTGGTAGATCATGTCGTTGGCGTCGAGTGACCTGAGATAGCCGTTGATTCTTCCTTCCAGGAATTTTTCCGCAGCGGCGCGGGTTGGCGCCGATTTCTGCCACTGAAGCGGGCTGCTGACCATGATGATCATCATGTGGATCGCACCCGTCAGGCCACGTCGCGGCGGGCTCTGGTACTCCCCTTCCTTCCATTCCGGATCATCACGAATCGAGTCTACGAGCATCTTCCTGATCATCCGGTTCCGGCCGGCGATCTCGACCGGAAGGCTGGCGAGAGGCATGAGCGCATCCATAAAATCAGGGTACATATATCCCCAAACCCAGGTCATCATGCCACCCATGGAGGTACCCATGACCAGCCGCATGTGGTTCACGCCCAAACCCTCGGTCAGCATCTGGTACTGTGCCTTTACCATGTCGTCGTAGGTGTACTTGGGAAAGCGCATATGGAGCCCGTCGCTCGGCTTGCTTGATTTTCCATGGCCGATCGCATCCAAAAGGATGATGTAATACTTTGTCGCATCAAGGAGCTGGTCCGGGCCGAAGAGGCCGCCGGCGAATTGGCCCGAAAGGAAGTTTGTTCCGCTGCCTGTCGTGCCGTGCATGATCAGGACGGCATTGCGCACGGCGCCAGAGGAGTCCTTTGTCGGTTTCCCAATCGTCCGATAGTGGAGTTTCAGCTGCGGCAAGACCTCGCCGCTCACAAATTTGAAGTTCTCGATGACATAATCCCCCTCGACGGGGGCGGGATAGTTGGCAGTACCCTGCCCGGCAATGACTGGACCAGCCAGCCAGAACAAAAACGCAAACAAAGAAACTGAGCGCATGCCTATGACCTCCCGAGAAAGATGCGGATTGGCGAGCACACAAGCTGATCCGAACCCGTGACGACCCGTGCAGGAATTGTCGGCTATTTTTGCTGCCTGGCTCCGAGGCGGAACTGCTTGACGGCCATCTCCACGAGCCTGCGCAGCTCTGCAATCGGCGTCGGGTTGTCGTCTACCTGCAACCTCAGCACAACATCGTTATTTAACCACACCCCGCCCTTTTTTTTGACAATCAGCATGGCCGCCGATTGCATGCCGCGGGTATCGCCGCCGGCCTTCTGGCCTGCTTCCAAAGCGGCCAGCAGGCGTAAAGACAAATGCCCGCTAGTTTCTTCGAACGCCGTGACCATGTTGTTGACGACCGCTTCGCCGGCGAGGATGTTTCCCTGGGCAGTGCAGAACTTGCCCCCCTTGTTGCCCGCCCACGTAGTAGCCTTGGGCCCCGTGTAGGCCGCGTATTCGCCCTTGGCATTCATAACGGCGAACTGCCTGCCCTCCTTCGTCCACCGATTCGCGTCCGGGTCAGGATCGGCGTCCAGGACAAACTTAACGATCTTATCAGGGGGGTACCCCATCTTCAGCAATTCAAGCGCCTGGGGCCCATAACTGACATCCACAATGGCCTGGGTTGCGGCCGCCCCGACTCCCGCCTCGGCCCAAAGCACACCGTTGCCGACCGAGAACACGCGCGACTGCACGGCGCCGCCGACTTCCCCGGTGGCGGGGTCATAACCGAGAATCGAAAAAGTCGCCACCGGGCTCCACAGCTCCCCGGGGATGCCTTCGCGGCCGCCCTGCTGCGCCGATGCCAGTGCAACGACAAGAAATAGAAAAAGTACCAACGCCTTGATCGACCGTCGGAGCATAGAGCCTCCCGCAACAAGATTTTCCGGCGATGAGTGCCTTGGGCAGATCCGCGCCAGGCCCCCTCGTACCTGCTGACGCGCCGGCCATTCTCTCACCTTCGGGCGGCCCATGGAAAGTGTTATCCGAACCTGCGGAGGAATTGGTGGACTTTTCTGAGCATGCGCCGCTGTCGCATTACTCCAGGATCTGAAATCGAATCGATTACCGACTCAAGAAATGATTCTGCCTGGCGAACCAGCAACTCCCCTTCTTCGAGGCTGTTCCTCGCTTGCAGAAGAGCAAAGTCTCCCCGTTCCAGACCGACACGAGCTTTCGCACCGAGACTAGCAACCGGCCCCGTACCGGATCCAGGATCAGAATTCCTTTGTCAGCGTCCACACTTGCCACTACCACAAAATGGCGCCGCTGCAAAAGCAGGACGGCAGGGAGGGGAATATGTCGCAAATCCTGCGGGGAGAGCCGCCAGCCCTCACAAAGCAGGCCTGCAGATTCCGCCAACTGCTTGATGCCCAGCATAGTGGTGCCCTCCGGCCTGTCCTGCAATCGTTGCCAGAGCGGACCGTATTCTATGGGAATGTCAAAATGCTCCAAGATCATTTTGAGCGCAGCCCCGCCGCAGTCGCCATGCGACTGCTGAAAGAAAACCCCCTCACGACCCAGGCATGGGGTATCGCCCAGAAAGTGATGAGGGAACCAAAGGGCGCCCGTTTCAGTCATCTCCGCTGTCATAGTCATCATCCTCAACCGGAGTCTGGTTTTTTCAATTGCGCGGAATCCCGCCTTGTTGCCTGCGAACCACCCGCCATAGCCTTGCCCAAAAACTCAGTGCCTGGCCTCCTCCAGAAGCCTGCGAACAAGCCCTTCCTCCTCTGTGGCGCTGCGCAGACCGACACGGGCGTAGCGCACCTTTCCTGAAGCATCAATCCAGTAGAGAGCCGGAGTAACCACCTTCCTCACTTTGGACAGAAAGCAGCCGCCGGGATCGACATAAATCGGGAAAGGCGAGCGCATTCCGGCAACTTCGCTTTGGGTTGAAAGGAGTGCGATTCTCACATCCGGGAACGAAGGTGCAATGGATGCCAGATTGTCGATTTCGATGCGGCAGGCACTGCAGCCGGGCTGGAACACTACCAGTAGAGTCGGCGTACCGGGCCAGGAATCAGTCTCAATCCAAGTCCGACCTACCGACTGCAACCTGGCCTGGGGCAACCAGTCCCCGGGCTTTAAACCCTCGAATTCCTTGAGCGAATTCTGTGCCAGCAGGAGGAACAACGCGGGCAGAACTGCAAGAAAACTCAGGATCGCCAAACCGGTTTTTCGATTTCTCATGGCGACCGTATTGTTTCGCACCGACCGTCAATTTTTCAGGTTTCAGAAATGAAAGTGCAATTTTGTTGGGCAAGGACCAGGCAGATCGATGGAATGAAACTGCCCCTCAGCGACCGGAAGAAACGCTAAAGGCTGATTCTTTGCTCGGCATCTCGGCCGCCTTTTGCTTTGTTGTTTGCTTGGTCCCGGGTTTTGGGCTATGCTGAACCGCCTTTAAATGCCGTACGTTTGTTCAACGAGGTTACCTCTTTATTTCGAGGAGATGGATTCTATGACGTACAGACGAGCGATCATCGCAGCTCTCGTACTGTGCCTGCTGGGTATCGTCCCCTTGGCCGGTCAGCAGATCCCGAGTCTGAAGGATCAGGTCATCGAAAAAACGCTGCCCAACGGGCTCAAGGTCCTGATGGTAAATCGGCCTGAAGCGCCGCTCATCCGGTGCATCCTGGCCTACCGGGTCGGCTCCGTCAACGAGCGACCCGGCATCACCGGGATTTCGCATTTTCACGAACACATGATGTTCAAGGGCACCCAGTCCATGGGAATCAAGCCGGAGCCCTCGCCAAGGACGACGAGTACAACCGGCAGATCGACGCTCTGATGGAGCAGGTCGCCGATGAGGAGTCGAAGCCGAAAGGCCGCGACGAGGCGAAGCTCATTGCGCTCAAAAAAAAGGTTTCCGACCTGATCGACAAGGAAAAAAAGGAAACCATCGTCAGCGAGGAAATCTGGGGCGCCTACCAGCAGGCAGGCGGCACCGGGATCAACGCGTCCACCGGCCAGGAGATGACCCAGTACTATGTCACTCTTCCGAAGAATGCCATCGAGCTCTATCTGGCGCTCGAAGCCGACCGGATGGTCAATCCTGTCTTCCGCGAGTTTTACTCCGAGCGCGACGTCATCACCGAAGAGCGGCGCCAGAGCGAAAACAGCCCGGGCTTTTTCTTCCAGGAACAGCTCAACGCCACGTTTTACGCTGCGAGTCCGTACCGCTGGCAGGTGGTAGGGTGGATGTCGGACATCTCCAAGGTGACCAAGCAGGAGATGATGGACTACCGGCAGCAGTACTACCGGCCGGATAACGCGACGCTGGTGCTTGTCGGAGATGTCGATCCGGAAAAGATCATGGTGCTCGTCAGTAAGTATTTCGGCCCGATCAAGCCGAAGGGCAAATCGCCGCGGGTGCGCACCGAGGAGCCGACACCGGAATACTACCGCCGCACGATCAGCCCGAATTTCCAGCCGCCTTACGTAGAGAAGCGGGTGTTGGGCCGCGCCGCGAGCAACCCGAACGTTTCTCTGCTGTTCCACATCCCGCCGCTGTGGCACGACGATCTGCCGGCCTTGTTTATGCTCGGACGCGTGATGAGCGCCAGGACGGGGAAGATGTATATGGAAATGGTGGAGAAACAGCAGCACGCTATGGGAATCGGCGCAAGTGCCACCAATTCCGAGTACGACGGCCGCTTCACGGTATCCGCGAGCGGCAGGGAAGTGCAGGGCGCGCTGTCGTTCCCGCTCGACGGATTGGAAAAGGAGTTGTGGACATATCTCGAGGATGCCAAGAAGACGCCGGCGAACGCCGATGTACTGCAGCGCATCAAGAATTCCGTGGAAGCCAACTACCTCCAGAGCCTCGCCGGTACCGGCATTGCCGGCACCCTGGCCAGCATGGAGGTCGCCTACAAGTGGCAGCACATCGAAGACCAGTATAAGGCGCGAATGGCCGTAACGCCGGAGCAGATGATGGCGGTCGCGAAAAAGTACTTCACCCGCGACAATTGCGTCACCGGCATCCTCGAGCGTGACGGGGGTGGCGGCCGCGGTTTCGGCCCGGGCCAGAACGAACGCGAGAAGTAGAGGGCGCGAGGAGATACTAATATGACAAGACAAACTCTAAGACATGTTTTGATCGCCGCCCTCATCCTCGGGTTCGGGGTAATGGCGATGCAGGCGCAGGGCGCCAAAGAGCCCGCGCAGAAACCCGCGGTCACCGCCGCAAAGCCGGCTGCGCCGGCCGTGCAGGGACCGAAAGCCGAGGATTTCCTCGGCAAGTTCCCCCCACTCGATTTCAAGGTGCCGAAATCAGCGGAGTACCGGACGATTCTGTCCAACGGCCTCGTGGTGTTTATCGCTGAGGACCATGAAATTCCGTGGTTCGAGGCGACTCTGCTGACTCCTGTTGCCGGTGGCGGCGGGGGTGGGGGCAGGGGCCGCG
>JBGQNR010000072.1:0-24387 GCA_041501225.1 Acidobacteriota bacterium | reverse complement strand
CATCGTTGACGACGAGCAACGCGGAGATCGCCCCGCAACCCCCATGCGCCCTTCGGGTTCCGGCGGCGCGGGGGCATCTGCGGCGTTGGCGCTCCTCGACGATGTACAGCGACATCGCCTGCGTCGCGCCGCCTTGCATCTGTCCCCTCGGCGCTCGGAACGCGGCCCCTCCTAATTCTCGGACGGGCTCCTAGCGCCTTATGGATGCCGTTCCGCCAAAAAAAACCGCCGAGGTTCGGAATGCTTGCCGAACCTCGGCGGTATATTCCTCGGGTTGACTGCTTAAACTATTCGTAACGCAGACACTCGATCGGATCCAGGTTGGAGGCCTGGACCGCAGGGTAGATTCCAAAGACCAGCCCGACTACGGTGCTCACGCCGAATGACAGAGTGATCGAGGCGATGGTGATAATCGTCGTCCACCCTGAGAAAATCGCGACCAGCTTCGAAGTGCCCCAGCCCAGACCGATGCCGATCAGCCCGCCGGCGAGACTGAGCGCAACCGCTTCGGCGATGAACTGGAGGCGGATGTCGAGCTTGCGCGCGCCGATGGCGCGGCGCAGGCCGATCTCGCTGGTGCGTTCGAGAACGGAGGCCAGCATGATATTCATGATCCCGATGCCGCCGACCAGAAGCGAAATGCTCGCGATGGCGCCCATGACGATATTGAAGATCGCCTGGGTTTTCTGATTCTGCTCCAGCAGTTTTTCGGGCACTACCAGGGAGAAATCATCCACATAACGGTGCATGGTGGACATGAGGCTGTTGATCGATGCCGATTGTTCCTTGATATCCACTCCGGGTTCGTTGGGAACCTGGACAACCACCTCGTTGAGCTGGTTCTCGAGGGCGTCGACATCGAACTTCTTGATGGAGGTATAGATGGGAATGCAGATATCGTTGTTGGGGTTCTGAATCTTCACTCCCTCAAACTCCTGCTTGTTGCCCACCGTCATATCGGCAAGAACTCCGATGACTCTCAGCCATTGATCGTTGATCTTGAGCCTCTGGCCGACTGCATTGCCGAAGCCGAACAACTTCTGTTTGGCGGTGATGCCAAGAACGCAAACCTGGTTTTCCGCCTCATCATCGAAGGGGAGGAAAAATGTGCCTTCCAGAAGCTTGAGGTTGTTGATCTCGGCGTAGGTACTGCTTACACCCAGGACGCGGCTGTCGCTGCGCCCCCTTTCGGAGGCCACCTGCCAGGTCTTGACGATGCGCTTCGCCGACACCAGCGGTCTTGGCCGCACCACGGCTTCGATCGCCTCGACGTCGCGCATATGCAAACCTAACGACTCGGTCCGGATCTGCTTCAGCTCTTCCTGTTTAAAGTCCTTTGCCGAAATGATGACGTTGCGAATGCCGAAGCTCTCAATCATCTTCAAGCTTTCGCTCTCGGCGCCGGCGCCGATCGACAACATTGAGATCACGGCGCTCACGCCGAAAATCATCCCCAGCATGGTCAGAAAAGAGCGCAGCTTGCGCCGGCCCAGGTTTTGCAGTGCAACTTTGATGCTTTCCATCATGAACATAATTTATGCGTCCTTCTTCAAGGTTGACTAGCGTCCTCGTCCGCCACCGCCGCCGCCGCCGCCACCACCACCGCCGCCACCGTAGCCGCCACCGCCGCCGTAGCCGCCGCCACCGCCGCCACCGCCGCCGCCACCGCCGCGGTCCATTTGCATCTGCTGCATGCCGCCGGGTCCGCCCCTGCCCCGCTGCTGGTTGGAGGCCGAGGCTTTGCTGAAATCAGGCAGCTTCAGCTTTTTCTCTTCAAACGGGTTGCGCAGGGCGATGAGTTCCTTCTCATTCACTCCGCTCAGGATCGTCGCCTGACCGTGCTTTCCCAAGCCCAACACGACATTTCTCTTCTCGTAATCCTTGCCTTTTCTGATGTAGACCACAGCCTGATCATTCTTAAAATCGATGGCGCTCGATGGCACCATGAAGCAGGAATCGTACTTCTCAAGAATTATCCTGGCCAGCAAGGCCATGCCGGGTTTGATCAAGCGCAGATACTGACCCGCATCGTTGACGGTCACGTCGACGGTGAAATACGTCAACGGTGAGTTCCTTTCGCGAGTAGCCGCCACGGACGAAACCGTGCGCACGATGCCATGAAATTCCTTGTCGGACAACGCGTCAAGCTTGATGGTTACCGGCTTGTCTTTGGCCAGGCTTCCAGCTTCTTTTTCCAGCACATAGACACGCGCCTGCAAGGCATTCAGATCGACCATATCGATCAGCACCTGATTTGCCTGGCAGTTATCCCCGATTTGCGGATCTTTATTGCGCACACGCCGGTACACCACAAGACCCTTGACCGGGGAAGGCATTTGCATGACTGAAAGCGTCTGCTGGTAGATCTGGACTTCGGTCTGGGCCCGATTTCTTGCAATATTGGAAACCTGCTCCTGCGAACGGTTGACGCGCTTCTGTACTTTGGCCTTGGCTGCCAGGTTTTCTATTCTCGACTTGGCGAAGTCGGCATTGAGCTTGGCGTTAATGATCTCCCATTGTGAGAAGATCGTAGGATCCTCGGGCAAAACCGTCATCGAGTATTCATAATCCATCTCCGCCGTGGTGCGGTCGGTGGTCATGTTCTTTTCATTCAACTGCCGGTTGCCCGTGTCGATCTTCGTCTGGATCCCGTTTTGAGTGAGCGTGTTATTCTGCGACTCAAGCTGAAGCTGCGTGTCCGTGCTGTCAAAACGGGCCAGCGGAGCCCCTACATCCACCATGCTGCCTTCCGGGATCAGCCAGGCAAGCTTGAGCGTCCCCACACGGGTGTTGGGTGTCATTACGGGAACACTCTCCAGCCCGACGATTTCACCGTTGGCCTGAACTTCCAACTGCAAAGGTCCCTTCTCGAGACTCAGCACCGGAATCGGCTCTTCTTCTTTGCCGAATGCCAGGACTTTGCTTATCTGAGTCCAGATCGCATCCCGGTACATTGCGATCGCGGCCACGCCGCCGATGAGGATGAGAATACCAATCACCCTCAAGATGATTCCTGCGTGCCCCTTTTTCCTTAAATCGTCACCTCGATCGTGAATTGCCATGATCAACCTCAAACTTTGGGTTTGACACGAATCTGCTCTTTTTCCTGCAATCCCGCTCTTACAACGGCCAGCGACTCATCATTGGTTAGAAGTTCAATCTGGCGCCATTCAAATTCTTTTTTGTCCTTGTGATACACCTGGACAAAGGATCCGCCATTCCTTTCCAGAATGCAGTACAGCGGAATCGCGAGTGCCTGCGTGATGATGCCGACCTGGATCTGCACATTCGCGCTCATCCCGGGCCTCAACAGTGACAGGTCCTGGCCCGCATCGAGTTCGACACGGGCATCCGCGTACTTTTGGGCGCGATCCGAGGTGGCAGGCTTGAGAATGGAACTGAGTTCAATAACCTTGCCATCGAATTTCATGCCCTGCAGGGCAGGCACCGTAATCACCACGGTCTGGCCGTTGCGCACCTTGCCGGCATCCATCTCATCCACCAACACCTTGACCCGCATGGTGGAGAGGTCGGGGAGTTCAAGCACCGGATTATTCGGGGTGACGTTGGAGCCGAGCTGCGGCGGTTCGTTGTTGAAATCGCGCTTATAAATCACGACTCCAGCCACAGGCGCCCGGACCGTCAGCGAGTCCATCGTATCCATGGCGTTTTCCATCTGTTTCTTAAAGTTGCCCTCGCTGCTGCGTGCGATCTGCATCGCAATGCGCGCACTTTCATCCTGGTACTTGATCTTCTTCTCGAGCATGTCTACCTTGATCTGCGCCATGTCCTTTTGAATCTTGGTGATGGCGATAGTAATCGCACTCTCGAGTTCTGCCTGCTGGCCGATCTTCGCATCGAGGTTGGAAAGATCAGCTTTGGCCTGGTCCAGGTTGAGCTTGTTGTCCCTGATCTGACTGTCAAGGGCGGAGCGCCTCTGCTGGTAACGCTCCTGCTGTTGCTGGAAATTCGTCTGTGCATCTCTCAGGCGCTTGCTGACATCGGAGCCGTCAAATTCCAGAAGGAAGTCGCCGTCTGAAACCTGCGTTCCCTCATCCACCATCCGGACCAGCTTAAAACTTCTGGTATCGCCGACCACGGGAGGAGTGACCGATACACTTGATTTGGCCTCCAGCAGCCCGGCAGAAGTCACGATCCGGGGGAAATCGACTTTCTGGACCGTAATCAGATCCTTATCGTTGACCGTCACCGAGGCCGTCGTCGAACGGTAAAACCAGATGCCGGCCGCGACCAACACGATGAGGCCGAGCAGCAATGCTATGGGCTTTCTACGTTTCATGGATTATTCTCCCGAGGCCTTCTGAACTGGAAGCAGGCGATCGCCAGGATTCACTCCGGAAAGGATCTGAACCATCTGGTCGCCGAAAACCCCAACCTTCACCAATTCCCTCGTCGGAGGAGTCTTCGGGCCCGTTTCTTTAAGAACGTAATAACGACCCTGTCCATCTAAGCTTATGTACTGGCGCGGAATTGCCGGCACACCCGCTGCCATTGACAAAGTAACTTCGGCACGAGAACTCATACCGGGTTTCATTACGGTTAGATCTACGGCATCCAGAGGAATTACCGCCTTAAACACTTTCTGGGTGGTGGCAAATCCCTTGCGTCCGGCCACGCTGGTCAACGATTTGATCTTGCCGCCCCAGGATTTTCCCGGAACCGCATCCAGATGTATCTCGCAGCTCATCCCTGGAGACAAATACTGCAGCTCCGTGTCGTAAACGAATCCGACAACCTGCATCTGGGAAAGGTCGGGTAGCGTAAGAATGGTCATGCCAGGATACGCCATATCGCCCATCTGGTATTTGCGATTGCTGGCCCAATTGTCGCCGTAAATGACCACTCCATCCTGCGGTGCATCCACCGACAAAATACCCAGGTCGTTCTGCATTCTTTTCAAAACGATTTCCTGGTTGGCCTTGTCGAGCTCCTTCAGCGCGATCGTGGAATCGTAATTCGCCTCAAAGTTGGCCAGCGATTCTTTTGCCTTGGCAAGGCTAAGCTTGGCTTTTTCAAGATCATTTTGGTATTTGAGGTAGGTGTTCCTCGGCTGGAGGTTCTCCGGAATGTCGGCATTGAGCCTCGCGATCTTCAGATTCCCTTCGGCCTGGGCAACCGCGTTGAGGTTGTCGCAGCGTATCGCTTCCTGATCTTTTTTGGTCTGCTCAATCCCCATGGCTGCTTCATCAACCTGCCGCTGCCGGTCGGTGATCTGGCTGAGCAAGGCTGAGTTGTCAAACTCGATCAGCTTCTCCCCCTTCTTAATATTTTTGCCCTCATCCGCCATAAAAGTGATGGCGTTGGAAGCCGTAGCCTTGGTAGCCGGCGCCTGTAAATCGAGCGACCTGATCGCCTGCAACTCACCGGTGATGAGGATCGTGCGGGTAATATCCGCAGTCCCTACCGTATAGACCTTGGGCGCGTTGGCGGCCTCCGTCTTGGGCGCGGCGGCAGCGCCGTTCTTTGGCGCCGAATCCTGGGCTGACGTAGTGATCGCCCATCGACTTCCCGGCAGCAGCACAACGCCCACGACCAGCGCCGGGAGAATCCATAGCCATCGTTTTCGTGCAATTTGTGATATGCGAGCCATAATCTTATTGGACCTCACGATGTTTTCGGGTCAGGAAAAACTTTCTACTTTTCAGGATTATTGTTGTTCCGAATATTCTCTGGTGGCTTTAGCGCTTTGACCCAATCCTGCCAATCTTTTTCGACCTTATCGAAATCAGCGCCCATGAAACTCTGCACCACCGTCAAAGACTCTTCCCCTTTCATATTTTTCTGCACGACGCTCTTAACTTTTTCCACACCCGCCTTTTCAATCAGGAAGTTGAAAAATGTCACCGCCTGGGCATCAAAGAGCATCCGGTCCTGAACATCCTTGGGAAGAACCCTGCCGGCGCCGCCGCCACCACGACCGCCGCCACCAGCCTGGCCACCGCCTCCAGCAGCGCCGCCGCCCATCACTACCATTCCGGGATTGCCGCCACCTCCCGTGCCACCCATGCTGCCGCCGCCACCACCGCCGGAATCCTGCTGGGCAACGAATGGACGGTTCATGATGAGCATATCATCGAGAGGAAAGGCCTCATCCAGGCGATCCTGAAGGAACCGTAAATTGGTGTTCGAGGTGCCGGTTGCGTCCGCAACCAGGGCGATATCCAGCCAGTCGACGAGCGGGCTGCGGCCCATATCATCGATGCGCGACGTCCGATACGGTTTTTCCGGGGCCAAAGTCGTCATCAGGGTGGCATAGCCGACCTGGGTGGCAAGAGTCGTCGCGGCACGTGCTTCCTGGCCGCCCGGCCCCCCTCCTCTTTGGCCTCCGGCCCCCCCACGCTGCCCAGCCTGATCTGACCCGCCGCGCTGCCCGGCTTGATCCTGTCCGCCGCGCTGCCGGCCTGCCTGGTCCTGTCCGCTCGCGCCACCTCGGCTGCCTCGGCCGGTTGCATCCACCTGAACGCCGAGTGCGGCAGCCTGGGCTGCCGCGGCCTGCATACGAGCCTGCCTCTCCTCGCGCTGGGCTTCGGGTGTCAACTGGAGCAAATACCACTTGTACCCAAGCCTAAAGGTGCGGGTGTCATATACCGCATCCTTCTGCGCGAGCTTGGAGCAGACGAAAACGGCGCCACGGGCCAAATCGACCCCCAAAAAATTCGCCAGTTTCTTGCGCGCCTCGCTGACAGCCGGCACGTACGGATCGATGTCGCTCTGTTGGGTGGCATAGAAATCCACGCCCGGAGCAACTTCTTTGAAGATCTTGAAATTCTTAAGGTAAGGGTTTCCCTGTGCCAGGGTGATCCCCGCAAAAAGAGTCAGGAAAAACGCGGCAATTGTGAGTCGCTTTATCATAAAACTCCCTTGCAGTTTGGAAAAGGATCCGCCTGAGGGCGCCAGCCTAGCTTCCTGCTGAGCTTCGCCGCGCCGCGGAATCGCCCAGGTGCAGACACGCACCTTTCGGCCTTCCTGGCGTCTTCCCGCAAGTAATTACGTTCCGATTTCGGGTCTGTTCCGCTTTTCCTGAGATTTGGATGATAAAGCAGAAAAAATTATTGATTACACCCTGATTTGCCCGCCGGATATAGATATGCCCAGAGCTTGATCGGGAATTACTATCGCTTTCGTTGGTTGCCGGTTTTCGGGCCGGTTCCCTGGAGTACCCGTCCCAAGGACGGGGGCATTTCTTCTTTGTTCGACGGGAACAGAGCTTGCACCAACTGGGGCTGCCGAGCTGCCACGGATTCCAGTGCCCGGCAAGCGAAGCTGCGCACGACCTTGTCCTCATCCCCCAGATGGGTTTTCACATCCGCCAGGGAAAAAGACACGCGCCGCGGATAGCGCGCGATCACCTGGCCGAGGGTGTATACCAGATGCCAGCGAACGTAAGCGGAGTCGTCCCCGAGCCCTTCCCTCAAAGCCTCGATGTGTCGGATGAGGCGAGCCGGGTACGATTCCGAAAGGCGCGTTAGCGTTGCTGCAGCCCGCCCCCGGATCGACCTCTCTTTATCCTGCAGCAGGTTGATCAGCTCATCGAGCCTGCGCGGATGGTCCACGACCGTCCGGACTACCTCAGCTGCGCGTAATTTCGATAGCGGGACGGGATTCTTTTTTCTGCTCCGGGTGGTGCGGCGGTGTAAATCCAGTTTTGTCATTCCATCCTGCCCACCGCTGTTTCTGGCAGCCAGACGCCACCGAGGTTGATCGCCTCGCGACCCGCGGGTGCCTGTCAGAAAACTATGCGGTCAGGTTCCCTGATAAAACTCTTGCGTAACGTTCTTCGATCTCACTACATGTCCGTGCCGCGACAACGGCCACGAACCAACGCAACAATCATCAGCTCCTTCGCTCCATTCAGATGATTCTCACACCTTAAGCATCCACGATGTACCTTGACGGAGTATGACGCTACCGCACATCGATGTCAATCCGGCGATTCATCCCGGAAAGGTCCGGGCCAAACAGCTTTTCCACTTACATCCCGGATTCTGGAGATTTCTTGAGAACGGCCAGATAGTCACGGAATCTCGAGCGCACGGCGATGAAATCCTTGTGCTCGATTTTGAGTTCATCCGCGATCTGACTCGCCTCGTTGTCCTCTACCGTCGAAATGTTTTCATCCGCGGCCGAAACGCGGAAAAGACATTCGAGCAGGGCCAGCTTCTGCTCTGCGGATGCGATCTTGTTGAACTCGCGTGTGACCAGGAAATTCTCCGTTTCCCCAAAGAGTATGTTCTGCGTCTTGGCGATCTGGACTACAAGCACCGCTTGTTCCTCCGGCAGCCCCGCAAATTCCATGACGATATTTTCCATGGCTCCCGTTTCTTCCGGCGTGATCACCAGATCCGCCCTCGCAACCCGGCTTAGGATGTAGGCAAATGCGGCGACGTATTTGGCGCGTTCAGGCTCCAACTGATCAAGCGCACTCGTGATCTTGCGGACCGTTTCGGTATCCGCAGAAGATGGGGAAGAGTGCGCGGCCTCCAATTTCAGATATTTAAAAAACGACATACGCCTCCCTTCGTACTACTTACGCATCAGTCCTTGCCATTCAGGCAAGAAAATCAACAGCTCAACGCCGAGGCCGCAGAGGGAGCGGAAAGCGCAGAGAAAACAAAACAATGATCTTCGGATCGGTGGGCAAGAGCGAAAGGAAGAGACTGCCTCCTGCGGCAGGTTTGATCCTGAGCCCGGGGGGAAACGCGTTCTGGAAGCAAGGAACTTCCCAGAGGTTGTCGCTGCGTTTCCCCCCGGGCTCAGGATCAAACCTGCCAGCTTCGCTGGGCCCTTCGGGCCCGCTGGCGGCCGTCTCTTCCTTTCGCTCTGGTACTAGCTTAACCGTGTCCCCTTTCTTTCTCTGCGTTTTCTCTGCGTGCTCTGCGCCCTCTGCGTTGAGGTTTTTAGTTGCGGCTGTGCCGCGCCGTGTTCTTCGTCATTTCACTCTCTTACCGGGCTTCATCACCACACCGTAGTTTCTACGGCTGTTCAATGCAATTTCCAAAGGTTCAGTCAAAGACAGGTGGCGCAGGTGCTCCGTCTCAGCTTCTGCGGGGAGGGCCGCCAGCAGCGCCAGGTCGAGCACATCCTCGTTTTTCGCATCGATGGTAAGGTACCCGATGCCGAAGGAAGTGATGTTGTGAAAAAAATGGGACCCTTGCGACGGATCCACATGCATATCGGCCAGGTTGGTTTCGATAATGCAGCGCACTCCGGAAATCTCGGACCACTTCACCGGAATACCGAGCCACGGGTCGGAACTGCCCCAGCGGCCAGGTCCAATTAACAAGTAGGGACGATTCCTGCCCTTCAAGACGGCATTTATGATACCGACTTCATGGGCAATCCACTGCGTTTTGCCCCGATCGAATTTCTCCGGGCGGACATAGACGATATCCTGCACTCCCTCCAGATATCCGTTGCCTAACGCGTGGTGGGCAAGGCAGAGCACATCCCCGGCGTCGATCCGCTCGAGCTGGATGTCCTGTGAATCCGAACCATGCACCATCGGCCGGATCTGCAAGAAACCAAATTCGTGTTGCTGAGTTCCGGAAGACAGGTTGACGGCAAACTCGATTTCTACGGGACAGGATGCACCGGCTTCTCCTACTTTAAGCAAGAAGGAAAGCGCATCGCCGAGAGAAAACACTCCTCCTTTGAGCAAACCCGACATTGTGACCAGGCGAACGCCCTGCCGGGAAATACCATCATAAATCGCTTCATTGTCAGGAGAATAGACCGAGCCCACAGGAGCGAGTGTTCCATGCGCTTCAGCCTGATCCAGCTCCAGCGCTACCATGCCGGCATCCGGGAACGCCGAACCGGTTCTCGGCCCGGGCTGCGAGAGATCCAGAGCATAAAAAGAGCTCTGGGCATTGTCGAGGCACTCTTCCACCGTGAGAAACTGCATGGGCTTGCGCGGGTGCGCGGGGGAGAAGCGAACGCAGCGCCCTCCTTCCACTACCGCCTTGCCCAATCCTAACACCACCGATGCCACACCATCTTCGGCTTTCATTCCCGGCATGGGATAGTAGTTTATCGATCGGGCCACGCCGGCAACGCCGGGATAAAAATAGTTCCCGTGTTGTTGTCCGACAACCTGCTGGATGACTACGGCCATCTTTTCTTCTTCGAGGCGATTCGCGGTCGATTCAATGTAGGCCTTGGCGTCGGCGTGGTAGGTCGACGCGTAGACCATCTTGATCGCATTGCAGAGCTCTTCGAGGCGCACTTCCGTGTTTTCGTGATTGTTGGGTATGAAGTAGGTCTCATAGATGCCCGCGAAGGGCTGAAATGAAGCATCCTCCAGCAGGCTCGAAGATCGGACGGCAAGCGGATATCGTACCCAATCCAGGAAGATCCAGAGGTTTTCCACTACCTCTGCGGGAAATTCGGCATCCAAAAAAGCCTTGGTGATCCTCCCGTCGTCCTTGATATGGAGCGCGAAAGACGATAGCCCGGAAGATTCCATGAACTGGTCGAATACTCCGGTAGCTAGAACTGCAGTGGGAGGAACAAAGATCCTTACACCGGGGAAATGCTCGGAGAACTTGTATTTATTGATCAGCGCATTGGTAAAGGCCAGCCCGCGTCCTTTGCCCCCGAGGGAGCCGGTGCCGATCCTGACAAAGCCGCTGTTGCCCTCGAAGGTGCCGCTGGAAAAATCAGCCACCACTCCGGCTCGATTGCGTTCGCGTTGACTTGCGAGCGCATGAAGAAGCAACCCGCGCATTTCGGCAGGTGAGTGGTCCCGATCTTCGGAAATCGCCCGCACAACGTCGGCGACGGTAAACTCGGTTCGCGCCATGAGCCAGATAGCGAGGTCGTTTCTCCTCACGTGGTACATCAGGCAATCCTCCGGGATCGCTTGCAGCGCCCATTCCAGATTGCGCAGGTCGCTGGCACGAGACACCAGGCGGCCATCCGGGCGCCTAAACACGAAGTCGCCAAAACCAAGGTGGTTTTGCATGAATTTTCGGAGGTCGTTCAACAGGCTCGGCGAGTTTTTATCGATGAATTCCACGCCGATATCCGTCGCGATCGAAGCGTTTTCGGACTTCGACTGGATCACCACAGGGATGCCGGGCGTTTTGGATTTGACCATGCGCGCGAAGTCGCGCCCGGCAGACCGGTCCACCGCGCCGCCTCGAAGGAAAAAAGCGTCGAGGATGACTCCGAGCAGATCGTTGCGATAACGCTCATACAGCTCCACGCCTTCCTCGTAGCTGCTCGCAAGCAGGATTTTCGGCCGGGCGCGCTGGCGCATCATTTTCTGCATCCGGTTGACGCCGTCGGCCATGAGCGTCTGTGTCTGCTTCATGATTTCGGTGTAAAGAAGAGGCAGGTACGAGGAATAAAACTGTACCGAGTCCTCGATCAGGAGAATGCATTTGACCCCGGCCGTGCGCGCGTCGTGCCAGGCATTTTCACGATCTTCGATGTGCTTGATTATGGCCAGGAAAAGCCGCACGTCCCCCAGCCACACAAATACTCTGTCAATGCCAGGCAGACTGTCGAGTTCTTGCAGCATGCACAATTCGCGAGCGCTCGAGGCGAGCAGCACCACGGGAAGGTCGGGTGCAATCTCGCGCACAGCGCGCCCGAAATCGCGCACATCCATGTCGCCCAGGCGCGGCATGGAAATGATCAGATCGAAGGATTCCGCCCGTATCCTCTGCAGCGCTTCCTGCGCCGTCGAGACCCTCTCAATCGAAGGTGCAAAGCGGAGGTTGAGCTCGAGATATTCAGAAAAGAGCATCTCGGAGAGCCGGCCGTCTTCAATGAAGGTATAACAATCATACAGACTGGTAACCAGCAGCAGGTTATTCACTCTGCGAGGCATGAGCGAATCAAATGCGGCATCCACCTGCTCCGGCGGTCCAAGGATGGCATCAAGTGCGCGATCTTGCATCGGATCTCCAATCCAAAACATTCAGAGAAGAATCGTGCGAATAACTAATGTAGCACGCCCGCCACAATCACCGACCATGAAACAGCAACCGACCTCCGACCCTAAGATGCGCGCTTTGGGCCGGAAGTCGGGTGTCGGAGGTCGGAGGTCGGAATAGAAGGTAGTTCACCAAAATTAAGCATCCATAATAAAGTGATTTTTTTGTTGTGTGGGAGAATGACTCGGCGGTATAAAACTCCCCTACGTCTGGGGAGAATTGCACCACCGGTGTTACATAGCGAACCTTTTAAAGGAGGCAATATATTCATGGATATGAAGAGTTATAACGCAAAATTCATGGACGCCCTCGTGGCAAAACATCCGGCGCAGCCGGAGTTTCACCAGGCAGTCCGTGAAGTTGTGGATACGCTGTATCCCTGCCTGGAAAAACATCCGGAATACCTCGAGCACAAGATCCTCGAGAGAATGGTTGAACCGGATCGTATTTTCATCTTCAGGGTGCCTTGGCAGGATGACAAGGGCGAGATCCATGTGAACCGTGGTTTCCGCGTTGAATTCAACAATTCAATCGGGCCGTATAAGGGTGGTCTCCGGTTCCATCCCAGCGTCAATCTGGGCATCTTGAAGTTCCTCGGTTTCGAGCAGATTCTGAAGAACAGCCTTACGACCCTCCCGATGGGCGGGGGCAAGGGCGGCGCGGACTTCGATCCCAAGGGCAAATCCGATTCTGAAGTGATGCGTTTCTGCCAGAGCTTCATGAACGAACTGTATCGCCACATCGGGGCAAACATTGACGTCCCCGCCGGCGACATCGGTGTCGGCGGCCGCGAAATCGGCTACATGTTCGGCCACTTCAAGAAGCTGACCCACTCGTTCGAGGGTGTCCTCACGGGCAAAGGGCTGACTTGGGGCGGATCTCTCATTCGTCCGGAGGCGACGGGTTACGGCCAGGTCTATTTTGCCGAAGAAATGCTGAAAACGCGCGGCCAGTCGTTCCAGGGCAAGACGGTAGTTGTTTCCGCTGCGGGCAACGTGGCCCAGTATGCGGTGCAAAAGGTCAATGAGCTCGGCGGCAAAGTGATCACCCTGTCCGACTCCAACGGCACCGTCGTGGACAAAGATGGCGTGAAGGGCGAGAAATGGAACTTCCTGATGAACCTGAAGAACGTCAAGCGCGGCCGCATCAAGGAATATGCAGACAAGTTCAAGTGTGAATATCATGAAGGCAAGAAGCCGTGGTTTGTGAAGTGCGACGTCGCCCTCCCGTGCGCTCATGAGAATGAGATCACCGGGGAAGACGCCTTGATGCTCGTCAACAACGGCTGCTACTGCGTGTCGGAAGGCGCCAACATGCCTACGACGCCGGAAGGAATTGAAGTCTTCCTGCATCACAAGGTCCTCTATGGACCCGGCAAGGCTGCCAACGCCGGCGGCGTGGCGACTTCAGGTCTCGAAATGTCGCAGAATTCTCTGCGCCTCTCCTGGACGAGAGAAGAAGTCGACGCCCGCCTCCATGGCATTATGAAGGCAATCCACAAATCGTGCGTGGAAACGGCTGCCGAGTATGGCCAGCCTGGCAACTATGTGTTGGGCGCCAACACCGCCGGCTTCGTCAAGGTGGCGAACGCCATGATCGATCAGGGCCTCGTCTAGACGTAGTTCGGCCTTTGCATTCATCTTTGCAACGGGGAGGAGATTCTGAAGGATCTCCTCCCCCTCGGTTGACGCTCGCAGAATCCGTGATCACGAACGTCAAGGTCCGTCATTTCGCTGCAATGCCCTTCGTGCGCGGGTATCGAACCGGCTCATGATTTGCCGTATTGTCCCCTGCCCGGCAGGGAGTTCCGTGAGTGGCCTATGAATCCGAATAAGCCCGAAGGCGCAGAAATGCATGCGCGCGGAACCAAGCTCCCCCACCACTTGGGCGAGCTGCTTCACAAGCTTCTTTTTCTTACCCATCGCGGCCTTACTCGCAAAGAGTTCCTCCGTCATGCCGCCGAGATCCTGATCGATTATTCCGGATGCGATGTCGTGGAAATCAGAGTCGACGAAAGTGGCAGATGTCAATGCTGCATCGCCTGGATAACGGAGGACGGCAGGATTTGTGCGGAATGCCGCGGCCTTGAGCCGCAAGAACAGTTGGCTTCAGCATCCGATCTCATGGCCAGCCCGATCCCGCAGGAGATTTCGGAGGCGGTCCTGAACGGGCATTTTTATGCCGCGGCCCCATTTCTGACCCGTGCCGGCAGCTTCTGGACCGCCGATGCTGCCCGCCCGATCCTGCTGCGGGAAAAGGGGGGAAACCACGCGGATTCCCGTACCATTGTGATCGGCGGGGACTATCAATCCCTGGCGCTGATTCCCTTTCCCGTCGATGACCGCACCAAGGCAATTTTGCAGCTGTGCAGCCGGCGCATCGACTTTTTTGCCAAGAACGACATTCAGTTTCACGAGGCGGTCGCTGAAACCCTCGGCGTGGCGCTGGCCCATCAGGCGGCTCAATGGGCGTTGGGAGAACGCGTGAAAGAGCTGACGTGCCTCTATCGCATCGGCAAAGCGACGCAGGACATTGGACGTCCGGCCGACGAGCTGCTCAAGGATGTCGTGGAACTCCTGCCGCCTGGCTGGCAATACCCTGAAATCGCATCCGCTCGCATAGCCTTCGACGGGCGCGTTTTTGCCGCCGCCGGGTTCCGCGATTACCCCTGGATACAGAGCGCCGATATCGTTCTCGGCGGCATACTCCGCGGTCGGGTTGAAGTGGCCTACTCGGAAGAGAAACCGTTGGCCGACGAAGGTCCGTTCTTGAAAGAGGAGCGCAACCTGATCAATGGCATAGCGGAAACGCTCGGCATCTCCCTTGCCTACCAGGGAGTTCAATGGGCGCTGCGCGAACGCGTCAAGGAGCTGACCTGCCTTCAGGCCATCGCGGCAGTGGCAGAACGTCCCGGAGTTTTTCACGCCCTGCTGCTGCGGGACATTGCCGCGCTTTTGCCGCCGGCCTTTCAATACCCTGAAATCACGCAGGCCCGGATCACGATCGATGGCAGGCCTTTTATGACGCCCCGCTTCGATGACCATGTCGCTGTGCTCGCCAGTGACATATTCGTCGCCGGACACCTCCGCGGCCAGGTGGAGGTCACATACACGGCGGTTTGCCCACCGGCGGATGAAGGTCCTTTTTTGAAAGAGGAGCGCAGCCTGATCAATGAAGTCGCCCGACAGATCGGTCTGATCCTCGAACGACGCGTGGTGATGACCGATGGCGACATCATGGATGTCCCCGATCTGCCTTCCCTCATGCGTCCAGCCGCTCCTCGAGAAGCCGGCAGGCAGCGCACGCTCGCAGAAATCGAAGCCGAGTACATCAAGAACGTCCTCGCCTCTGTGGATGGAAACAAAAGCCGGGCCGCCGAAATCCTCGGGATTGACCGCAAAACACTGCGCAAGCGCCTCCGCCAGTCCCCGACCGGCTCCGACTGAGCTCCGCCGTTCAAAAGCCGAATAAAAAAACCTCAACGCAGAGACCGCTGAGGCCGCAGAGAAATTAATGTCTGGAGTCGGCCCATAGTACGACCTCTGCGGGCTTTGCGTTGAGCTTTTGCAGTATAGAAGTGCCGCGCGGTTCCCCTTGCTATCCTGGCTGCCTTGGTTTATTACTTCAGCATCGCGACAGCTGCTGCGAGTGTCCAGGCGGTATGAGGCTCGCCCGCTGCACTCCGGCAGAAACCGGGCAATTCGCGGGAATATTTATGGTTAAGATTGCGTTATTAGGATTTGGCAATGTCGGGCGCGCATTCATGCGCTATCTCGACAAGACGGGTGCAAGCGACGAGTTCAATATCTGCGGCATCGCGGATATCACCGGCGGCTTGATTTTGCCGGAGGCAGAAGACGCGCGCTGGGTCCTGGAGATGCAGGAGCAGGGGCGAACCGTGGCCGATTGCGCCGCGCGCGGTTCCTTTTTCAACGTCCTTTCCTATGTAAACCATCTCCCCAATGCAGGCATTTCGGTGCTGGTGGAGTGTATGCCCACCAATCCCGTGGACGGCCAGCCCGCCCTCGACTTGCTCAGGCGAGCCATCGAAAAAGGCCTCGACATCGTGACCGTAGACAAGGGGCCGCTCGTTCACGGCCACCAGTCTCTCGTCTCCGCAGCCGGGCATAAGGGCACAAAGCTGGCCTATAGCGGCACAACCGGCGTCCGGCCGCCTGCCGATATTGCCGGTTGCCATATTACGGATATTCGCGGCATCCTCAACGGGACCACCAACTATATCCTTGCCGAAATGCAGGAGCGCGGCATCACTTTTAAGGAGGCTCTGACCCTGGCCATCCAGCAGGGGATCGCGGAGCCGAATCCCGAGCTCGACATCCAGGGTTGGGATACCGCATGCAAAATCCTGATCCTGGCCAACGAATGGATGCATGCCGGAGCATCCATCCGCGATGTGGCGCGCATTGGGATCGGTGGGGAAACCGAGCAATTGATCGCGGAAGCTCGCGCCTCCGGGCGCTATGTGCGTCTCGTCGGCCGTGCCCACCTGCAGGAAGGACGCCCGCGCCTGACTGTAGGCCCTATGATGTTGGGACCGCAGTCGCTCCTGCACTCCATCGCCGGCACTTCAAAGGGCGCAATTTTCACGACCAGGGAAAGGGGCGAGGTTTTCGCCGGCGGCGTCTCTGGCCGCGACGCCATCGCGCAGATCATACTCGACGATATCAAGGCGATAGTCACCAAGCGCGCATCTCATCAGTGATCAGGCCGGAGGTTTGGAACTCATCTTCCCACCCATGGCGCCGGCGCGCTCGTCACTTGACGTTATGCTGTCTCCGGGTGCAGATTGGTGGTAACTATTCGAAGTGTCCGATAACGATGGAGGTGGAAAATGCCGTTCTGCCCAAGTTGCCAGATTGAATATCGACCTGGATTTACCCGCTGCACAGATTGCGACGTCGAGCTTGTCCCGTCCTTGCCTCAAGAGGCGCCGGCGGAGGGGGATACTGCACCCATGGAACTGGTCGAACTGGCGACGTTCCCCAATGCCTCCGAAGCCGAGATGATTCAGGAACTGCTTGAGGATAACGGGATCAGCACTGTGCTGCGCGGGGACGCAGATCCGCTCGGTGTCATTGCCGGCAGCACCATCATCACACTTCTGGTAAAACAAGCCGACTTGCCCGAAGCCCAAAAACTGTACGACGGATATTTTGCAGGAGAGGTGGAAGGGCAGCCTCAACCGGAATTGGACGACGAGGAAGAGGATTCCGATCAGCCTTCGCTGCCTGACCCAAGGGAAAGGTCCTGATCGATGATCAAGGTCTTGCTCTGGTGTATCCTGTTGGTTCTGTGCTGGCCCCTGGCCTTGCTGGCTCTGGTCCTTTATCCTCTGGTCTGGGTGATTCTGCTTCCCTTCCGACTTGTCGGCATCGCGGTCTCCGGTGTGTTGGAGCTGTTTTGGGCAGTGATTACCCTCCCCGCCCGCGTTCTAAGGAAGCTCGCCTAATGTCGAGGTACGGGGACAGGTTGGCATCCGATATGCACGGTCAGCAAAGAAGATCACAAAGCGGCACGGCCGCAACCAAGAGAATTTCCCTGCAGAGACGTTGCAGACGCGGAGACGTGCAGACAGTCAACAACTGCGTGGCCCATGCCATCGCCCTTCCAGGGCTCTGCTTCTTTTCATTCCTTACCCCGGGCGGCGCTGCGCTTGCCCGGGGTTGCTATCTTGCCGCCGCTGCCGCGGCTGCTCGAGCAGCGAGGCGCCCAATCAGGCATGCCCGCGATGGCATCCCGCTTTCCGCCGCTGCCGCGCTTGCTGGGGCGCTGCCCCGGAGGGGCAGTGAGAAAGTAGCCGGGGGCAAGCCGCGCAGCGGCGCCGCCCCCCGTATGCCGGCGCTAGCGAAGGAGCCCTGGAGGGGCGCAGGAAAATCCTTCGTCGCCCGGCAAGCATTTGCACAAAAACATTACAAAGAGCACGCCCGCTTTTTTTTATCGCCTTGGAGGAATCCGCGTGAAGATTGGAATTACCTGTTACCCGACGTATGGTGGCAGCGGCATCGTCGCCACCGAGCTTGGCAAGGAACTCGCCGAAAGAGGGCATGAGATTCACTTCATCAGCTATGCCCTGCCCTTGCGTTTAAACCGGACGACACCGAATATCTTCTTTCATGAGGTTCAGGTTACAAATTATCCTCTTTTCGATCATCCTCCTTATACGCTTGCCCTGGCGACCAAGATGGCCGAAGTAGCGACAACGCTAGGGCTGGACCTGCTCCACTGCCACTACGCCATTCCGCATTCGGTCAGCGCCTTTTTGGCCAAATCGATGCTGCACCCGCACAGGCTTCCTGTCGTAACAACTCTGCATGGCACCGATATTACACTCGTGGGCGCCGATCGCTCCTACCTTCCCATTACCAAATTTTCTATTGAGAAATCCGACGGCGTCACCGCGGTTTCGCAGTACCTCAGACAAGCCACGTTGGAGACTTTCGGCGTTAGAAATGAAATCGAGGTGATCTACAACTTCGTCAACTGCGACATCTATCGTCCGGAGCCCCGACCGGAACTGCGAGAGCGTTTCGCTCTTGCCGGGGAAAAGATACTCATCCATCTCTCGAACTTCAGGGCTGTAAAGCGGACCGACGACGTCATCGAGATTTTTCTGCGGGTTCAAAAAGAGCTCCCCGCGGTTCTCCTCATGGTCGGAGACGGACCCGAGCGCAGCCATGCCGAATTCCTGGCGCACCAATATGGCATCATGAACAGCATCCGCTTCCTGGGCAAGCGGGACAACATCGAGGAGCTGATCGGGGTCTCCGATCTGCTCCTTCTGCCGAGCGAAACCGAATCGTTCGGCCTCGTGGCCCTGGAAGCCATGGCTTGCGAGGTCCCGGTGGTCGTGTCGAAGGTCGGAGGTCTCCCCGAAGTGGTCACCGATGGCCAAGAGGGGTACCTGGTCGATGTACACAACGTTGACGGCATGGCGGAGCGCTCGCTCGAGATCCTCTCCAACGACAGCCTGCGCCGGGAGATGGGAAAGCGCGGCCGCGAGACCGCCAGGGCACGCTTCTGCGCCGACAAAATCATCAAAGTCTACGAGGATTACTACCAAAAGGTGCTGGACAAAGCCTGATCCCACGGCCACGATCGAACCTGTCATGTCATTCAAACCTTGAGCCTTGGCCGGGCACTCGCTGCTCCCACACAAATCACTGCAAATCCGTAATGAGTTTGGTCATCCGTTACGATAAATAGACTGAATTCGCTGATTCCGAATACCGCTGCAGGCTGAAGCCGGAAAGGAGTGGGCGTGGCTATCGAGTTCTTCCATGCGTGGGGCGATCGCGTTATGCCCATCGATTCCAGCAAGTTACTGGAAGAACTGTGCGGGCAGCCGGAGCTGATCACCAGGCTCCTGCACGTGTTTCAGGCCGAGACACAAAAGGATATTGATAGTCTCGAGGCCGCGTTAGCTGCGCACGACTCCTGCAAAGTGGCGACCCTTGCGCATCGCCTCAAGGGCTCTGCCGCGACCATCGGAGCCGAGCCCCTGAGAATGGAGGCGGCACAAATTGAAGGGCTTGGGCGCCAAGGCAAACTGCAGCAGGCACAGGAGCATATGTCGGATCTGCGCCATGAATTCGAGCGCTTTTGCGGCTTTATGTCCGAGCTGCGCAATTGGGAATGACCGCCTATGGTTACTGGTTTCATTACGAAATTGCTGTGAACCCCGGGCACGATCATGTCGATTAGAAAGTTGGAAGAAATAAACAAAGATCTTATGGACCTAATTTCACCCCTGGCATCCGAAAAATGACTATCACTCAGAGCGAAGGATCGCGGCAAACCATAGGAATTCTGCTTGTGGAGGACCACACAGTCGTGCGCGCTGCGTTGCGCATGCTGATCGAGAAGCAACCCGGCATGGTAGTCGTCGGCGAAGCCGGCAACAAGGCAGAAGCCATCCCTCTGGCCGCACGAGAGCTCCCTGAGATCATCCTCCTCGACCTTTGTCTTGGCGAAGAAAGCGGCATGGATCTCATTCCGGAGTTTCTCGCGGTTTCGGAAGAATCCAAAATTATCATTCTAACGGGCGTTCATGACCCGGCGGAACACCAACGGGCCATGCGACAAGGGGCCATGGGGGTTGTGCACAAAGAGACCTCCGCCGCCATGCTGATCAAGGCCATCAATCGTGTCAATGCCGGCGAACTCTGGCTCGATCGGAACATGACCGCAAAACTGGTGTCCCGATTGCGGCGCGACCTGGAGACTCCCAAACCCGTGGCGGCAGACGATGCCGTCTCTCAATTGACCCCCCGCGAGCTTGAGGTCATTTGTCTGGTGGGTGAGGGACTGAAGAACAAACAGATTGCCGACAGGCTTTCGATCAGCGAAGCCACGGTGCGGCACCATCTCACGTCCATACTCAAAAAACTCGACGTCTCGGATCGGCTCGAACTGCTCATTTATGCGTATCAGAACAACCTGGTCAGCATTAAGCGGGAGAACGACGGCGGAAAAACGCAGCCGCTGCCTTTAGTGCAGGGCCCCACTCTGCAGTGACGGCTATCGCCCCCAGATGTGGTTGAATTCTGCGAGGAACCCCTGAATGACTGTGGATCCCTGGATGAAAACCGCGTTTTCGTAGTTGCTGTCCTCGGCACTGGCCGACCAGTTGTAGCTGCCCGTAAATAGAACCATTCCATCGATGATCATGAACTTGTTATGCATGATGCCGCCTGACGCGCCGGCCGACCGTTTCAGCTGAAAACCTAATTGCTCGAGGGTAGCGATTTCGCTGCCCTGATCGTTCGCCTGGCTGCTATCGGCAATAATTCGGATCTGCACGCCTCGATTGCGCGCGTTGATCAGGGCATCCCGGATCGTATCCGCCGTAAATGAATAGATGGCGATATCAATGGTCGCCCCGGCTTTGTCGATCTCTTCCATCAGCCGGGCGCGCACGCCTCCTTTCGGCGAAAACAGGGCTGTCGCGCCCGCTGCGGCATAACCCGGTTGCCCGACCGGGAGCCCGCTGAAGACGGACGACGTGTGATAGCGCACCGCGGTCGCGGCAAGGTAGCCGGCGCTTAGCCTGAGTTCGGCGCTGCCCGACGGAATATCTTCGCCAAGGATCTGCCAGAGAAATGCCGCCATGTGATTCCCGGGAGCTATGGAGATGGGGCTGGACCTGAAGATGGTCCCATCACGCCGGCGAAGTGTAAGTGTTCCCTCCGCGGGGCCCGCTCCGGCGTTGGCAAGCGCAAAGCCGGTTCTGAACCCGTCCTCCTCATCAGCAAAAAAATCCATGGATGAAATCGGCAGGACTCCGGGAATCGACGCCTCCGAATACAGGCTTGTGCCCCGGTAAGACTGAAAAACAGCGTTGCCGGAGAGATCCGCAGGTGGATTGGCAGTGACCCTGGCCCATCCTATGAGTGCCGATTCAGGGGCGCCTGTCGTGGCGACCTTGGCGGATCCATGCGCCGGTATGAGCACCTGGAATGAACTGGAAGTGGAGCCATCGATCGTCAGATTTAATGGCGTCCCCGTATCGGAATAAAAAGATATCGTGGTCGTGGTGGCGGTTTCAGAAGCGTTCGTCAGCAGCAGTTGCGTCCTGTTGCCCCCGCCATCCGCAATTTGCGGAAAAATCAGGGCGACCGGATCATCGGCAACCGCAGCCGACGCCACCGAGACCTCAAGCGAAGGGGTTGCACTGCGACTCTCCTCACCCCGAAGTGTGATCGCAAGCGCACATACAGGCACAAGTACTGCCCTGCACAAACCAGGGGAGCGGCGCATCATGATATCCTCCAGCCGACCCAACATCGGCACGTCGATCGGCGGACATAAGAGTTGATTTCCGTTGCTTTTCTAGCACAGATCCGATAGGAGATCTAAGCCAAATGCGAACATTTGCCAGTTACGCCGATGGGAGATTGAGCGGCAGACACCGGCGCAGCCATATTCGATGATTAGTTCCTAAAGTAAAGATACCCGAGCATGACACATTCCCCGACGGATGCTTCGCGAACCCTCTTCCGCTATGGTTTTTATTTTTCTCTCCTTTTCTTTTTCTATGGAACGCTCTTTCCTTTCCGGTTTGATTTCTCAACAAAAGAAATTTCCAAAGCCTGGTCCCAGGCGGGTTCCCTGCCCTATTGGGATGTCGCGCGCGGCCGCATCCCTAGCGTGCCGGATTCCGTGGCCAACATTCTCCTGACCTTGCCCCTCGGCTTTCTAGGCTTCCTTCATCGATCGGAAAACGGCAGGTCCAGCAAGGTATGGAAATGGTGTGCTCTGGGATTGGCGCTAGGTCTGGCTGCGGAGATTTTGCAATTGGCAATCCCATCGCGATCTTCCGATGTCACGGACATCCTGAACAATGGTCTCGGCACTTTCACCGGCGCTGCTCTGGCTCGTGGGACCGGATCGCGTTTGCGCAGTTTCTTGCGCGGGGCCTCGTTTGATCGCGAACATACCTACCTCTGGTTGCTGGTCGGAACGCTGGTGGTCTTCATGTTTGCGCCTTTCGATTTCAGCCTGGACGTATCTCAAATCATCTCTGATGTCGAAATGCTTCGCCAAAATCCCTGGGAACTGGGCGTGCCCGTCGGCGATGGTTGGGTACAGATGGCGGGCTTTGCGCTCGTGGGCGGGCTCGCCGGCAGAATGGCTCGCAGCGGCCGACTCATGCACCTGTCTCGCGCGCGGGCGACGTCTGCTATGGTGCTACTCATGCCGCTGGGGCTGGAATTCTCGCAACTGCTGGTGGCCTCGCATGCGCCTTCCCTGCGCGATCTGGCCATGGAGATTGCGGGCGCGGCGGTAGGGTGGATGGCCGGGCTCTTCGTTCCAGCATTGGCGAAACCGTTCGCCGCTTTTGTCCTCTTGAACCTGGCCATAACAGCGGCTGGCCTGAGTCCCTTCCATTTTGTGAATTGGCCGGCGACAACCTCTTTTCAGTGGATACCGTTCATTGAATACTACAATCAGACCACGGCGTCGGCGCTGAGTGACGCCATGATGGGGTTGGCAGGATTTGGGCTTTTGGCAGGCCTGTTGCAGTTGTCGTGCCGACGTTGCCCACGCTGGTTGATTGCAGGTTATGCCATGGCTCTGGCCGCGGGGATTGAATTCGCACAGTTGTTTGTTCCCTCGCGCTATGCCAACATCACGGATATCCTCATCGCCGGTCTGGGGGCGTGGATAGGATCTTTAATCTGCACCGGCATCGAATTCCCTGAAGCAAACAACCAGACATAGGGCGGCACAACTTAGGGCCTGTCAATGAACAACGTTTACACTCTGGCGCGAGCGCCGGGCGGGCAGATGCAAGGCGCCGCGACGCAGGCGATGTGATGACATCGTCGAGGAGCGGCAACGCCACAGATGCCCGCCCACCGCCGCGCCCCTACGGGCTGCGGCCAGCGGGCCTGGGGGCCGCAGCAAAGTGCAAACGTTATTCATTGACAGGCCCTTGGACAGGACGTCGGATCATGGAGGTCACATAGAACCAGAGCCCGCACCCGCCCGCCAGGGATTGCTCTTGTCAATCCGGTCTCGAATCAGGCATGATAATTGGTAATTGTAGCTCGATCAATCGAAGGAGCGCCGGAAACTAAACCTGGGAGGTTGATAGAGCAGTGGTGATACCGGTCCTCAGGAAGTGCGGTGCACGTCCTAAACCTTGAAAGCAGGCGGAGATGGGGCGGCGGGAGGATCCAGGCCGTCCTTTCTGCATTCGGTTCATAAGATTCACCAAAGGAGATCCCACGTGAAGCGGCATCCGCTTTCTGATAAGCTGCGCGAGATCACCCACCGGCTGGTGGAGACCTACGAGTCCTGCGAGATCCACGCCCAAAACATCGACCCCGACCTGCGCCTCCCCTCGCGCGAGGCGGCCAAGAGCATCCTGGAGAAGCTCTTCGCGGTCTTCTATCCGGGCTATCACGGGGTGCAGCACCTGACCCAGGAGAACGTCGCGTTCCACGTCGGTGCTATCCTCGACGACGTGGCCGAGGAGCTTTCGGAACAGGTCTACCAGGCCTTCTACTTCGACTGCAAGGTACGAGGGGAAGAGTGCGAGAGCTGCGCCGCCAAGACCGAGAACGTCGTGGAGCGGTTTTTCAGTAGCCTGCCCGAGGTGCGCCGTCGCCTGACGTATGACGTGCAGGCGGCCTACGACGGTGATCCAGCCGCATCAAATCTGGCCGAGATCATCTTCGCCTATCCGGGACTGCGCGCCATCACTGTCTACCGCATCGCGCACGAGTTGAACGTGCTGGGCGTCCCGCTCCTCCCGCGCATCATGACCGAGTGGGCACATTCGGAGACCGGCATCGACATCCACCCCGGCGCGCGCATCGGCAAGTCGTTCTTCATCGACCATGGCACCGGCGTCGTCATCGGCGAGACGACCGACATCGGCGAAGGGGTCAAGATCTAT